>CAWVWD010000357.1:0-5109 GCA_963933585.1 uncultured Saprospiraceae bacterium | reverse complement strand
TACATTTTATGCCAAATTATTATTTGGAAAATACTTATTGGGAAAATTATACTCCGAAACTAAATACCGTCATTTTAATGTCATTAAAACAATAAAATATTAGCGAATATTTAACGCTTCCACTTAACATAGATACACGCCTCGAATTAATATATTAAAAAACGAATAAAAATTAAGTTGTAAAAATCTGATTGTCAACAATTTAATCTAAAAAACACTTTAACAAAACCACTAAACCTCATAATTACAAACCAAACACCGAAATAAAAAAGTAGCGAAATAAAAAAGACCCTTTGGTTTATTTTAACATTCAGCATCATTAAAAATGATGTTTTATAAGATTAGTTGTAAAGAAATGATCGTTAACTTTTATTAAATATCCCTTATTTTTTCATTTTTCCAAATGATATTTGGTTTAGCACAATCATAGGTTTTCTTATTGACAAGAATACTTATCAATCCGTGAATTAGCAATGAATTAGAAACCTAACCGAATTAAAAATAGGCAGCCACTAATTTTTTCGTAATCAAGTTTTATCAAAAAAAGGAATACGCTACTGCTTTGATTCTTTTTCGCCCGTTAAACTCCTGTATAAGTTTCAGGTAAAATAATGCTTTAAAACTTATAGAATCAAAATCCTTTTCTGAAGTGATTTGGATAAATTTGTGGCTAAATTTTCATTTCCAAGATGATATGCAATAAAAAAAAGTAGTTGAAAGCGATATATTTTTGAATGAATTTTGGTTCATTTAATGATATGGATTTATGAATTTTCAAAACGCTTTCCTCTGCCAATACTTTTAATTCTTCGACTGTTCCTCCAAAGTAATTTTCGTCCATTAACAACGTATCCCAAGTAAGTTTCAATCGAACGGTTTATATAAATATTCGCAAAAATAAGTAGCGTTTAAATTACCATTATTAAACCCATAACCGTTCGATTAAGGTTTAAAGGTTTGATTTGTAAATCAAGTTTCTAGTTCGTGCATTATCAACTCTCTTTTCCTTAGCCTTATATAATCATTAAACTAGTTTAATAAAAATGTTATAATTTAATGATACTTCTATTATAGCTTGAATTCATTATAAATTTGTTCTATCAAAAACAAAGAATAGGATTATTCACAATTAAAAAAGTAAAAAGGTGAAGAATTATAAATTAGTGATTTTAAGTTTATTAATCACAAGCTTTAGTGTTAGCAATGGATTTTCTCAAGATAAAGTTGATTTAGGAATAGGTTTTAATTTGAATATAGGTTTCACAAAACCGATTTTAGACTTTGCGCCAGGTATTAATTTGGGCGCAAACTATTTTTATAATATCAATAATCGATTTGGAATAGAAGGTCAAATAAGCTACACTTACTTAGATTATGAAAATGCGGATTTAGGTTTCTTTTCTCAAAACGGAGGAGATTTAAGGATTATAAATGCAATGGTCGGAGGACGAGTTTATTTAAACAATATTGAAACTCGAAAACATCCGATTTATGTAAATTTGATAACAGGTTATGGTTGGATTAACCAAAATGAATATAATAGCAATGATGTATTAGTAAACACTAAAACAGGCTCTATTTCAACTTCTTTAGGTATTCATATTGCATTTAATCGAAAAATAACTTTAGGCTTAGCCGTAGATGCTATCGGCGATTCTGCTTCAAATATGATATTGAAACTTGGCTATAATTTCTAAGGCTATCACGTAGCACCATTCTCCAGAGTGGCTGTAATTATTTTGACCACCACTCTGGAAAGTGGTGCTACGTAATTTTATTTAATCTCAATCGCTTCCCCCAAAAACTTCGGTTGCACACGAAACAAAATATCTATAAAAACCTTTGTTCGAGAGAAAATCTCTCGAATTTTCACTTTGATTCCGTAGCGTTTTCCTACGTCTTTTGCATTAAAACCGACCGCTTCCATACCATTTTTTTCCGCCAAATAAATCGCTCTTTCATTATGAAACTCTTGCGAAATAATCGTCAATTTCGTTTGTCCAAATATCTTTTTCGCTCGAACCACTGAATCCAATGTCCGAAAACCGGCGTAATCCAAAAAGATTTTATCTTCCGGAATTCCGTTTTTCATTAATTCCTCTTTGAAATCCGTAGGCTCATCATATTGCTTATTTCCGTTGTCGCCGCTCACCAAAACAAAATCAATTTTCCCAGCTTTATACAATTTCGCTGTTGCCGCAATTCGATATTTAAAATATAAATTAATATTGCCACTCCTCAATCGTTTTGCCGTTCCTAAAACTAAACCGACTTTATTTTTAGGAATTTTTGAAGTACTCGCATACGTTTTTCCTCGTGTTCCGAGTTCAATAGCAATGTTAGCAATCGCAATAGTTGCAAGGGGAATAAGCACAGCGATGATTGCCATTTTTAAGATTTTTAGGATTTTTTGTTTCATTTGAGTATCTTTTTTATGAACATTGAACCAGCACAAATTTAATACTTTAGTTGTTACTTTTTTAACGAAAAAACACATTATGAAAAACAACATTTATTTGTTAAAACTTTCCGTTCTTATCGTATTTTGCCCTTTTTTAATTCAAGCGAATCCAATAAATACAGCATCAGAGATAAATCAAAACAGGATTTATACCTTAAACGACAGCACAAAAAAGGAAAAAGCATCCATTTTGCCATTCAGAAAAGCAAATAATATAGCATTTTCTTCACAAAAAGGAAAGTTTGAATTCGGTTTAGAATTCGGTCTTTTTAACACTAATATAGAATACCTATTATCTTATAAAGAGCTCTCCAGAGGTATTCAAATACATAGTGGCGAACGACATCATTCCAGCATAAATGGATTAAGTTTTACTCGTCGAATAGCCGATAAATGGTGGCTACAAACGGGGCTACGTTACGGACGTTCTGTTTCGTCAGATGATATTTTATTTGAGGCTTTTTATAACAAAGCAGGAGAACAGCTTCAAGCTGATGGAAAAGTGTTGTATGATTTGACTTTAGTGAGTTCGGGCAGTATTGATGAAATCGAGACGATGATTAATGTGTCCGTAACGAATGCGTCGAGTTTGGATAACGACGACTTGATTGTTTCTGCACTTTTAATAAAAAACCGTCTAGATTGGCTACAAATTCCGCTTGGGGTAGTTTATCGTTTAGGAAAACAAGACCTAAATTATGAAATAAAAAGTGGACTTAGTTTAAATCAAATCACGACCAGTAATTACCAGGTAGAAGGCTTAATAGAAGGCAGCGTTTCCAACTTATTAATCAATGAAATTACCTATCCACAAAGGAATAGTACTCGATTTTTAGGTACTTATTTAGGGCTTGGACTTCGATACAATCTAACAGAAAATATCATTATTCATACGAATTTTAATCTTCGCTACGAACCCAAAATTCAAGTTTATGTGAATGATGTGTTTACCAGTTTGCACTTTGGAGCGAGTTATTTGTTTTAGGATTTAAGAATTAAAGACCTTCTAATAAAGCAGAAAAAACCGCACGCTCTGGGAGATAATATGCCCTATTTCGATTATACAATCATTAGCAGAATAATATTCATTATCAAATCATTTACACTTAAAAGAATCAAAATAAAAGTAAAAAAATAGCACTCGGACTGATTTTATTAATTTGTATCACGAGTCTTTCCTCTTGTGCACACAAAGCTATGATACACATGAAGCAGGATTTTTTCAGGTATTTGGTACGGGTTTATAATCGTATTTTCCTTAATTGGAAAACTATTTGGTGTTGATATTGGTGTGTATGCAGCACTATTCTATCACTACGCAATTCCTATAAAAATAGAAAGGGCGAAAAGCAAATACCGGTATAAGAAAAATCAATTTAAAAGTATCCATTCGGTTACCTCGACTTAAATCTTTTTTATTATTTGAAAAAAAAATTAATCCCCCAGACAACCCTTTTACCTAATTTTCGGATATTAACAAATAGAACACAAACTGAATGGCTACGGAACAACTGATACAAGAAGCACAAAAAGGCAATCAATCAGCGATACAAAAGCTGTATGAGTATTACGAAACATATTGGTTTCGCTTGTGCTTACGATATGGACGTAATCGGTCAGAAGCTCAAGATATTTTTCAGGAAGGTGCGGTACAGGTTTTTCAAAAGTTGGAAAAATTTGATGTGAATCGAGGTAATTTCAAAAGTTGGTCAAGTCGAGTGATTATTAATCAAGCTTTGAAATATTTAAAAAAACATCAATGGCAACAATCTTTTGAAGATTTAGAAACGATAGAAAACGAAGTAGATTTTTCGATTCATATTATCGAAAAGATATCTGCAAAGGAACTTATCGAAGTCATTCAACAATTGCCAACCGGTTATCGAATGATTTTTAATATGCACGAAATTGAAGGTTTTTCGCATCGTGAAATTGCGGAAGCACTCCATATTTCCGTTGGTACTTCTAAATCGCAATTGTCAAAAGCAAAGCGAATGTTAAGAGAGAAATTGAAGGTTATTTTATAAGATATTTAACCGTTAAAATTCTAAAACAAAATGGATTTGAATAATTTTTTTAAAAATAGATTGAATAATTGGAGTGCAAAAGATGAAGCTTGGGCAAAACCTGATGCTGCGGTCAAAGCTAATATCTTACAACAAATACAAACGACGACAAAGCCAAAATCAAACAATAAAAAATCATTATTAATCATCAGTTTATTCATTGGCTTATTGACCGTCGGCGGGACATTAGGTGTTGTTTGGCAACAATATAAAGTACTAAAAACTAAGCAAATTCAACAAGCCACTGAATTGGCAGAAGCAAATAAAACCATCGAAAGTTTACGCATTACCAGAGCCACAACAACTAAGCTTTCGCCAATAATAAAAATGCCGGAAATGATGGAAATAAACGAAAAAGCCGAAACCAAGGCGTCAACTATTTCTAAAGAAGGAGCAACTAATATTGAATTTAATCGTGCGAATAGTAAAGCGGTTTCTGGTTTAAAAAACATGATTACACAACCACAAATCATGTTCAATTTAGAAAATCAACCTAAAGACTTATCAACTAAATCTAAAGATAAAAATCGCATTATTGCCAATTTAGAATTGGAAAACAAAGCAGTCACTAACCTACAAAAA
>CAWVWD010000356.1:0-5128 GCA_963933585.1 uncultured Saprospiraceae bacterium | reverse complement strand
AAAATTGAAATCAACTTACGTTGATGCTTTACCGAGATTGATTAATCCAAAAACAGGTCGAGTACATTCGTCATTCAATCAAGCACGAGCGGCAACCGGTCGTTTGTCGTCTGATAGTCCGAATTTACAAAACATTCCAATTCGAGATGAAGCAGGACGAGAAATCAGAAAAGCATTTATTCCAAGAGATGAAAATCACATTCTTTTGGCTGCCGATTATTCGCAGATTGAGTTGCGTTTAATTGCTGAAATTGCAAACGAAAAAGCGATGTTAGAAGCCTTTCAAGCTGGACACGATATTCATTCCGCAACGGCTGCAAAAGTGTATGGCGTGCCACTCGAAGAAGTCACCGCTGACCAACGACGAAATGCGAAAACCGTCAACTTTTCTATTATTTATGGTGCCGGAGCAACGAACCTTTCGCAACAACTAAATATCAAACGAAAAGATGCTAAAATCTTGATTGACAATTACTTTGCTCAATATCAAGATTTGAAAAAATACATGGATAATGTCGTGGAAGAATGCAAAGAAAAAGGCTACGTCACGACGTTGATGAATCGTCGCCGTTATTTGCGAGATATTAATTCTCGTAACGGAATGGCTCGTGCGAATGCGGAACGTATCGCTGTAAATACACCGATTCAAGGTTCTGCTGCGGACATGATTAAAGTGGCTATGATTAATATTCATAAAGCTTTAAAAGACGGGAATTTCAAATCCAAAATGATTATGCAAGTGCATGATGAATTGGTTTTTGATGTGTATAAACCGGAGCTGGAAACGATTAAACCAATTATTGAAAACTTAATGAAAACGGCTATTCCGAATTTACAAGTTCCGATTTTGGTTGGGATGGATGTTGGGGAGAATTGGTTGGAAGCGCATTAATTTTAATTGTGAACTGTTAATTGTGAATTATTTTTGAAAAGGTCGAATTGTCTTGGTTAATTCGACCTTTCCTATTTTTAATTTCTAATAATTTTCTTAGTAAAAGTACCTTTTTGAGTACGAATTGTTAACACATAAAAACCTTTCGATAAGGCTTCTAAATTCAAAGTAACATTCACTTGATTTGATGTTTCATTTAAAACCATTTGACCTAATTGATTAAAAATTATCAATTTTCGTTGTTCCGTATTTTCAAATTCAATATTTAAAATATCGCTTGTTGGATTTGGTGAAATTTTAGTATTTGAGTTTGGCTTTAGTTGTGTTGTTGAAATATAACACCATGAAATTCCACCTGCTAAATATCGTGACCAAATTAAATCACCAACCAAGGAAATTCCGGCACCACGTAAAATGATTAGAACACAGAAAGTTGAATAAATTCTAAAAATCCGTGTTCTAATCCCGTTTTACGATTTTCTAATCTTTCAACAATTCAAAAGAATTGAAAAAACGATTTTGAGCGGCATTTTTATCGTTTGCTGCTAAGGCCACCGTTTGAATTGCGAAAGCTCTATTTCTGACCAAAATCAATTGCATACGCATAATCGCTTTTCCATCAAGGTATTTAATCGTAAAGTTACGAGCGTCATATCCCAAAACTTCCGCTTCGGCTTCTTCCGTTATCTTACCTTCCATACTTAAAGCAGAACCTGCTGCGGATTCATTATAAAAATTCGTTAAAGTCATTTTATCCATCGTTTCAGCGTTCACTTCATTCTCAGGATAATCAATATAACTAATCATATACATGATGTTATCATCGATGCCTTCTTCGCCTTCGTGCATAAAAGCACTCATTTTTAAATCGCCACTTTTGGTACTCAAGAGTTGGGATGTAAAAGCCGGTAATTCGGGCATTTCAATCTGAAATTTTCCCGCTTCCGATTGGAAAATTTGCCAATCATTCGTCATCGTAATAGTCAATGACGAAAACGCTAATAGTAAAATCGTTAATTTCATTCTCGTAGTTATTTTTAGGTGATTTGGTACCCGCCTGCTGACGCTGCGGCGGGCAGGCGGATACCAAGTAACACATCACGAATTCATCATTTTCCAATCTTTTGCGACTTCATCCAATTCTTTATAAGCCGCTTCGCCATATTTTCGGATGAACGGTTCTTTTAGAAATTGGTAAACTGGTAATTTGGCTTTTTTTCCTGCGGTACAAGCTGCCGAACAGATGTCCCAACGTTCGTAATTGACCGCATCTACATTATCGTAATTCGTAATTCGGATTGGATATAAATGACAGGAAATTGGTTTTTTGAAGTCCGTTTTTCCGTCTAAATATGCTTGCTCAATTCCACATTTTGCAATGCCTTGCTTATCAATCGTCATATACGCACAAGCGGCATTATCGACCAAAGGTGTCGCATGTTCTTTATAATTTCCTTCTTCAAAAAGAACATATTTCCCTTGTTTTTCAATTGCAGCAATACCTTCTGGACGCAAATAAGGTTTGACAGTTTCGTAGATTCTATCCAAGGTTTTCAATTCTTCTTTCTCCAAAGGAGCTCCTGAATCACCTTCCCAACAACACGCACCTTTACAAGCATCTAAGTTACAAAGGAATTGCTCTTCGATAACTTCCAAACTCACTAATATTTTCTCTTGTATTAAAATCATTTCAAATTATAAATTATGAACTATGAATTATTTAGGTTCAAAAGTTTTAGCTTGACCTTACTTCACCCCGTAAAAATCGGTTACAATCAAAAAACTCAAAAAAACCATTATTCCGACGAATGTCGGAATCTCCTGACCGTAGGGACTCCACGTTCAGAGAGTTACCTTTTAGGAAACAGAGTACAGATAATCTGCTCCCTAAATTCGTAGAAGTTTTAAATTTTGTTCCATTGCCTTCGGGATATTCCGACCTACACCGGAATGACGGAAGCGTTTCATTTTTTAATAATGAAGCGTTAATTATAAAACCTTCTTTTTACAAATATCTAATAATAATTTTCAAAACGAGGATTGAAATGAAAACTTAACAGCTTTTTTCATGGCTTTTTTGTAATTTTTTATTCGATTTCTGTGAATCAATCTGGAATAATCCAGTAATATCCATACATTTTAAACGGAACATCTTATATTTGATTCCTTATTATAATAGATATTCCAAAGTTTCTTTGAGAAAATCGACGTAACTTTAGGACAAATTCGTTTATAGTTCGGTATTAATAAAAATCCTATTTTCTATTTGATAAAAATTTACATTATGAAAAAATTAATATTTAGTGCATTATTTCTTTTTGTAGTCACGTTCACTTTCGCACAAGGCACAACTAACGGAGTCGCTTTAGAAATTTTGAAAATGTCGCCAGAACAATATGCGACAAAAACTCAAAGTGAATTACAACAAGTTTGTAACTTAAAGTCAGCACAAGCTGAAAAAATTTATGCGTTTGCATTAAAAACAGCAAACAATGTTCATGAATTGGAAGAAGTAAATGCTGAAACACCAAATGCTGAACACGAAGAAATAATGCGTAGAACGCTTCAATATGGCGAAAGTTATATCGTGAATATTTTGGATAAAAACCAAGTTGCCGCTTACAACAAGAAAGATAGAATCTTGAGAAAAGCAGAATTAATCAAAGAACGGGAAGCAATGGCGAAAAAATATAATGAGACCAAAGCGACACGTAATTAATATTTGTTGATAATTTCGATTTGATGCGAAACAATAAAAGCCTTGTGAAAATTAATTCACAAGGCTTTTTGTTTTTTGTAAATAACCCGTCCAAACATAACGGGTTAATCTTTTAACTTCACCAATTCAAAACTCGTAATTTCTCTAAATTACGTCCTTACGGTCAACGGATTTCGGCATGCACCGCAATGACGGAAGAATTTATTTTTTTGTATTTCGAAAGTTATATCTAATCAATTTAATTATTATCACTTCCCGCTCTTTTCTGTTCTTCATCCGTCGCCGTTTCTCTTCTCCTTGACGGTTTCACTTTATCATTTCCAAAACGATAGGTAAACGAAGCACTGAATCTGCGCGTTTGCCAATTATTATTGATTGTTAGATTGACGTTATCTTATAGATTCAAAGTTCCAATTTCCATGGTTTCCATTCACCAAAAACCCTAAAGTCGTCTTATCGGTCAAAAATAAATCTACGCCACCACGATAGTAAACGCCTTGTGAATAGTTTACTCTATCTACAACTTGATCAAAAATCGTCGTCATTCCATTGAACGGAACTTCCCGATGAAGCGTATTAATTTGGAACCCTTTATTATACCAAGAACCGACATTTCCAAAGACATTAAATGTCTTTTGGCGATAATTGAACGTGAAATTTCCATTTGCTCCAGGGTATTCTCCATAACTTCCACCAGCCGTAATATTGCCATTGAAACCTAAATTTTTATCCTTTTTCATTTTGATATTAATAATTCCTGCATTTCCTTCTGCGTCATATTTTGCGGATGGATTCATGATAATTTCAATCTGATTAATACTACTCGAAGGCATACTTTCCAACATTCGAGCGACTTCCGTATTCGATAAATACGATCGTTTTCCATCAATCATAATCAAAACACCTTGCTTTCCTTTTAAGGATATATTATTACTTTCATCCACTTGAACGCCAGGCGATTTTCGCAATACTTCCAACGCGTTGTCACCAGCAGAAGTCGGACTACTTTCTACATTTACAATTAATTTATTCGCTGATAGTTCAATAAACGGTCGTCTTGCGACGACTTCAATTTCATCTAATTTCACCCCTTCGCCTAAGGATAAAGGCTGCACGACAAATGTTCCCGTTCCAAGTTCAAATACCTCAGAATAAGTTTCTCGGTAGCCAATCATTGAAACGAAAATCAAATATTTTCCTGACGAAACATCAAAATAATAAGTCCCGTTGGAATCGGATAAATTACCTTTTGCCAGACTTGAATCGACTGCATTGAGTAATAAAACATTTGCAAATTCTACCGGTTGACTATTTTCATCTGTAACGTTTCCTTTTATATTTCCTTGTGAAAATGCGGAAAAAGAGATTGCCATGAAAAGGCAAAAAAAGAGTAAATTTTTCATATTCGTAATTCGTTTTTAGTTGATAACAAAAGGTTTAAAGGTGTTTTGGTTTTTAGTTTTAAAGGTTTTTACCGTGATAATTTAAAAATCGTTTTTTCGTATCGTTTTACCTTT
>CAWVWD010000355.1:0-5133 GCA_963933585.1 uncultured Saprospiraceae bacterium | reverse complement strand
CTAATTGTCGAAGAAATGCAAATAAGATTTCTTTTTGACCTTCAAAATCATGCAAGCTAAAAGCCAAATTATCCATTCCTAAATGGCGGTTAATTCGTTTTTGTGTAGCATCTAATAATTCAGGGTGATTACTGATTATCAATGTTTTACCACCATTTACCAGAATATTAGAAGCCAATCCAATGATGAATTGATTCATTCCTGTATAACTATTTCCACAAACGGAAATTCGATCATGTTCGGCCAGCTCCCGAAGAATTCTACTCTGATATGGATTCATCAAAGTACTCGAAAAGCCATGTTTTCGATAATCGTCATTATAGCTTTTTATTGGTTCTATGGTTTCAGTATCATTTTCATTTTTAAGGTTTTCAGGAGTTGAAATTTCGTTTTTCAAATATTCTGTTGGCAACATTTCAAAAAGCCCTAAAATACCCGACCAAACGATTTGACCATTACCTTTACTGATACTTAAGGCTTCGTCATAAGTTGGACTTTCTTTGAGCGAAAGCGTATTAACACTTGTTTCAAAATTTAATTTAATAGAAATATCATTACATAACTTTTGTAAATGAAGACTACTAATTTGATTATTCGAGATTGCTTCCTCGAAATTTTTTCTTATTGAAATTCCTTTTTTTTCTAAATATTGAATGACTAATTCATTTGGTGTGATCGGTAAATCAGCCGATCTATATATTTTCCAAATATCTTTACTGCGTTCTAAATTAACGTTCCAAACGAATAAAGGAGCGTTTACAAATGGGCGTTGTCCAGTCGTATCGTCCATCACTAACATCGGATAACCAAAGCCGATTTTTTGTTGTGAATTACCTTTACGTTCGTGATACATGGACTTAAGAACTTTTGCCTGATGTCCAATTGGCTGAATCTGGGCGGAGGGTGAATCTGTATCCAAAATCAATTTTACCCACCGGTTTGAAAATTGATTATCAGTTGGATATAATTCTGTAATATCGACCTTATCCGTATGTTTTTTGGAGGGAAGTGCAAACCAATAATTAGATTTTCGAAACTGGTTTTTGCGTTCTTCTTTTAAAGAATATTCAAGTAATGCTGGCTTTTGATGTTGTTCCATATTATCGAAATTAAGATTGTCGTGCTTTGCTTTTTTGATTATTTCGGTATTTGTTACTTTTGTCTTTTTGTTTGACTCCAAATATATTAATTAAAATACCTAAAACAAATTTAATATTTTGGGATATTTAATATGTAAGGTTTATAAGTGCTTTTATCATCAATAATAGTCATCAAAATAAAAATCTAATTTCAATTCTAATTAAACCTTATTATATTTGCAGATATTTTAGGAATACTTGAATCATATAGAAGAATCTAAAACATAGGAAATCAATGTTTGATAATTTATCGGAAAGACTGGAAGGTGCTTTTAAAGCATTAAAAGGGGAGCATAAGATTACGGAATTAAATATTGCATCATCCGTAAAGGAAATTCGCCGCGCTTTGGTGGATGCCGATGTGAATTATAAGATTGCTAAGGATTTTACAAATACTGTAAAAGAAAAAGCATTAGGCGGAGGTGTCTTAACAGCCGTTAAGCCGGGTGAGCAAATGACAAAAATTGTTCACGATGAATTGGTTGAGTTGATGGGAAAAGAAGCTGTTCCAATTAATACTTCTGGGAAACCGGGTGTTATTTTGGTGGCAGGTTTGCAAGGTTCTGGTAAGACGACCTTTTCAGGAAAGTTAGCGAACTACTTGAAGAACAAAGAGCAGAAACGAGTCTTATTAGTTGCCTGTGATGTTTATCGTCCAGCAGCGATTGAGCAGTTGATGACTTTGGGAGAGCAGGTTAATGTTGAAGTTTATAAGGAAATTGAAAATAAGAATCCTGTTGATATTGCGAAAAATGCGATAACTTATGCACAAAAATTCACATTTGATGTGGTGATTGTGGATACAGCTGGTCGTTTGGCGGTGGATGAGGAGATGATGGCAGAAATCAAAAATGTCCATGCAGCCATTAAACCGTCTGAAACACTTTTCGTGGTGGATGCGATGACAGGACAGGATGCTGTAAATACAGCAAAAGCCTTTAATGATCGTTTGGATTTCGATGGTGTTGTTTTGACAAAGTTAGATGGTGATACCAGAGGTGGTGCTGCTTTATCTATCAAATATACGGTTGGAAAACCAATCAAATTTATATCGGAAGGAGAACAACTAGATACATTAAATATTTTCTATCCGGAAAGGATGGCGACTCGTATCTTAGGAATGGGTGATATTGTCTCTTTGGTAGAGAAGGCACAGGACGCAATTGATGAAAAAGAGGCGGAACGTTTACAAAAGAAAATCAAAAAGAATCAATTTGATTTTGATGATTTCTTATCTCAATTGGCTCAAATCAAGAAGATGGGAAATATCAAAAGTCTTTTGGGAATGATTCCAGGCTTAGGTAAAGCCGTCAAAGATATGGACATTGATAATGATTCATTCAAGCATATCGAAGCAATGATTCGTTCTATGACCCCTATAGAGCGTGCTAATCCGGATTCATTAAACGGAAGTAGAAAAATTAGAATTGCAGAAGGAAGTGGTCGTACATTATTAGAAGTCAATCAATTTATTCGTCAGTTTGAGCAGATGAAAAAAATGATGCATGCTATGACGCAAGGTGGAATGATGGGTGGAATGCCAGGTGGCGGAATGAGAAGAAAACCTACTAAAGGTAAAACAAAAAATAAACGTAATAAAAAGAGAAGGTAAATCTCAATTTAAACGATTAATTATTATTGTACGCCGTTACAAAAATAATCATCGTTTTAATGTGACTAGCATAATTCGTTTTTTTATGTTTTGATAAATAATAAAAAGAAAATGAGGAGATGTTGTATTTAGAACGTCTCCTTTTTTATTGTAGTGAACTGATTTGAGTTTATGTTTGATTGATTTTGTCAATCAGGAAATAAAAGGAAGATGGATTTAAGAGATTTATTAGTTATTTTTGAGGATAATCATTTTATTGCAATCAATAAACCTGCGGGCGTTTTGGTGCAAGGTGATGAGACGGGAGATGTTCCTTTGAGTGAAATTGTTAAGCAATATATCAAAAAGAAATATAAAAAGCCTGGAGATGTATTTTTAGGTGTCGTTCACAGACTTGATAGACCGGTAAGTGGCGTTGTGATTTTTGCAAGAACGACGAAAGGTTTGACACGATTGAATGAATTATTTCAAGATAGAGAAGTCAAAAAAGAATATTGGGCGATTACAGATGCACGGCCTGAACCTATTGAAGGGCACTTGACGCACTATTTACATAAGGATAAAACTCGGAATGTTACGAAAGCATATCAGAGTCAAAATCGAAATAAACAGGCGAAAAAGTCAGAGTTAGACTATGAATTATTATCAAGTTTAGGGAATCATCATTTGTTATTGGTAAAGCCGCTTACAGGTCGTTCGCATCAAATTCGAGTTCAATTGTCTCGAATTAATTGTTCGATTAGAGGTGATCTTAAATATGGTTCTTCGACCAAAAATAGAGATGGTTCGATTCACTTGCATAGTAGAGTATTATCGTTCGTGCATCCAATTAAAAAAACGTCGGTAGTAATAATAGCGAATCCTCCAAAGAAAGATCAATTATGGAGAATGTTCAATAATCTTTGGGATTAGCCATAAGGGTATAGATATTTATAGGTGTAGAGGTTTTGACCTCTACACTTATTATTACTTATTATCAGAATCCGCCTTAAAAAATGAAATCATTTACTGTATTTTTTGCACTATTAATCTCAAGTCCATTTGTAATTAATACAGATGAAGTCCTACCTTATCCGGATAATTCACTTTACGTAGAACAGTACCAAATGTTAGGAATGCCTTCGCCTAATGAGGTTTGGAATGCTGCGGAATACAAGCGTGCTGTAAAAGTTATTAAAGGATATTATAATGTGGATAAATGGAGTATTCCTCGAAAAGATAGTGACTATTCAGGTGCTTTATTTGAGCGAATGACGAAGATTGAAAACTTTGAAATTATTGCGGACAAATCCGAATCAATTCAGGAACGCCTTAGAGAACATGATGAATTATTGCGTGCTGTTGGACAATTAATGTCGATGTATATTGAGTCAAACGAAGCCGTTCAACGTTTTGGTGCAGAGGGTTTGGCATTTAGAATATTATCCGCCAAAACATCCGTTTATTCTATTGATGTCTTAAAAGATTTACAACTAATGATGTCAGATAGAGGACAGCGAAATAGTGATTTAGATTTGATGACTAATAAATTAATGAATGGCATTCCAGCTACAATCGAAGAATGTTTATCAGTTATCACAGGTGATTATTTTCAATATCAATCAAAGGATTTGGAGTGGTTTGCACAGGAATTATCAAATTGGTCAGGAGAAATGAAGGATTATTTATCCGAAGCACAAATTGTAATTCTAAATAAAAAGTTGAATTTATTGAAAGAAACGCATCCAAATGAATCTGTAAAAAATGCGATGAGTAAAATGCAAGGGAAATTAAAGTAGTGCTCTTTGATCAACGATTGAGTGATTCCGTATAAATTACAAACAATACAGCTTAATAATAATAAATTTTCTATAAATAATGACCAAAGCACAAAAACACGAAATATATCAACAAACCGCTGGGGAAATAGATGCTATTTTAAGTGGAGAAACGAATATGATTTTGAAAATGGCAACGATTAATTGTATTTTAAAAACAAATTTGCCATATTATTTTTGGGTTGGATTTTATTGTGTAAATAATAACAAATTAATAGTTGGACCTTATCAAGGTACATTAGGTTGTTTACATATTTCGTTTGAGCGAGGCGTTTGTGGTCGAGCAGCACGATTACAGGAAACTCAAATCGTAGAAGATGTTCACGCTGACCCACAACATATTGCTTGTGATTCTCATACTAATTCTGAAATCGTGGTGCCAGTATTTAATCCAGATGGGAAGTTAATCGCCGTTTTTGATGTCGATAGTACAGCAGTGGCTTCATTCGATGAAGTTGACCAACAATATTTGGAACAAATCATTACACAACACTTTAGAGCAGCAGAATTGACAGAAAGTTATATTTAGAATTAACTAGAACTCCCAATTATAAAAACACAGAGT
>CAWVWD010000354.1:0-5141 GCA_963933585.1 uncultured Saprospiraceae bacterium | reverse complement strand
CGGTGATGCAGAAATGCAAACCACACAAATCGGTGGTTCACTCGCTTACACTCGACAATTATCTAAAAGGCATTTTCTTTCAGGTGGTTTTCGAGTTTTGGTCGCACAGCGTCGTTTCGATATTTCCAAATTAACATTTGATAAACAATTTGTGGACGGTACATTCATTCCGACAGCAAACACCGGCGAAGATTTTGATAATTTCAATTATAGTTATGTGGATATTGGAACAGGAATTAATTGGTTATTTCGAATTTCTAAACGCATGAATTTTCATTTTGGCGTTTCCGCAATGCATTTAAATCGACCGAAAGCCACCTTTTTTGAAAATCCTGATTTGCGACATTCGACTCGTTGGAATTTACATTTAGATGCCACCGTTCAGCTAGGAGATAAAATAGATTTGATGCCGGCAGCTATTTTTTCGATGCAAGGCACACAGCAAGAACGCCTTTTTGGTTCCGGTATTCGCTACCATTTAGACCAACGGTTTGCTCGTGAAAAATCAATTATTATCGGAACTTGGTACAGAATGAATGATGCTGCGATTACGTCTTTCGGATTGAGCTATCCGACTTGGCAAACTACCGTAAGTTTTGATTTCAATACCTCCGAATTTGCGAATGCAACGAATGGCGTCGGAAGTGTAGAATTTTCATTTATTTATAATATAACCACCGTAAAACCAATGATTGACAGAAAGGCTTGTCCGATTTTTTAAGTACTCTCAAGCCTGCCTCGTCGGTAGATAGGCTTCAGTTTGGACACAAAAAAGGCTTCCGCCAATGACGAAAGCCTTTTTAAATATATTGCGGACTGAAAACTACCAACTTCTAAATCGCTTGATGGTTAAATGGTTGAATCACCATTTCCGAAACGACACCAGATTTTGGTTGCTGACATAAGAACCAAACTGCTCTTGCAGCTTCTTTTTCTTGTATGAATTTTTCTTTTCGAACTTTTATATCAATATTATCCCAAAACGGGGAATCAACCCCACCCATGTAAATATTGGTAATCCGAATATTTGTTCGTTTCAGTTCTTCTCGAACTGATTTTACCAAGCCATTTACACCGTATTTTGAAGCAGAATAAGCTCCGGCTCCAGCCATTGGGGTTTTTCCTAGAACTCCTGGCATATTGATGATTAAACCTTCTTTAGCCGTTTTCATCGGCGGCAAAAACGATTTCAAAATATTGAATGTGCCTTTTAAATTCGTGGAAACCGTCAAATCAAAATCTTCATAAGTCAATTGTTCCAATGGTTTGATAATTCCAATTCCTGCCGAATTAATCACAATATCCAATGTTTCAACTTCTGCATGAATCTTTGCTGCCACACTTTCGACCGCACTAGAATCTGTAATATCTAATTGAAAAACTCGATTGGCTGGCAAACCTAAATCTGTTGCCACGGCATTTAATTTTTCGCTATTACGACCGGTAATGAAAACATCCGCATTACTTGATTTTACCAATTTTGCTGTTTCACGACCAATTCCGCCTGTTGCACCAATGATTAAAACCCTTTTTTTGTAAAGACTTTCCATTTTTTTTATTATTTGAAAAAACCTGATAGATATTAAAAACCTATCAGGTTTGATTCATTGTTATTGATTGATTGTTGCCAAAAATTCAGCTCTTACACTTTCGTTCAAAAACTTGCCGGAATATTCGGAAGTTACGGTACTACTTCCAGTATCTTCGACACCTCGACACTGCACACACATATGTTTCGCATCAATGTAAACTGCCACATCGTCTGTTTTCAAAATCTTACGAAAAGCATCTGCAATTTGAACGGTCAAACGTTCTTGAACTTGTGGACGTTTGGCATAATAATGAACCAAACGATTCAATTTTGATAAACCAACTACTTGCTCATTCGCGATGTATGCGACATGAGCCACACCATAAATTGGTAAAAAGTGATGTTCGCAAGTCGAATAAACAGAAATATTTCGCTCTACCAACATTCGACCATATTTATATTTATTATCAAACATCGTCGCATTCGGCATATTCGCAGGATTCAAACCGCTAAAAATCTCTTTCACGTACATTTTCGCAACTCGGCGAGGTGTTCCGTTCAAACTATCATCTCTTAAATCTAAACCCAAAGTTTCCATAATCTCACGGAAATGGGCTTCAATTTTTTCAATTTTTTCATCATCAGAAAGCTCGAAAGCATCTTCTCTAATAGGCGTATTCAATGAGGTTGCAACGTGTTCGTCACCGACTTCTTCTAAATGATCTATTACACTTGTTCCGTTATAATTTCCATTCAGACTTGTTCCGTTGTTTAAATTCATGGTATTTTTTTAAATTTTTGGATAAGATGGCTGAAAGCTTTTGTTCAAATTAACATTTAATTTGATTGGCTTTTCAAATCCACTTATGTAACAAATAACTTCAAACTTTAGACATCATTTCCTTCGCATAAAAGCTTAATGATTTGTTAAGGTTTTTGGACTTTTTTGAATTATAATTTTCATCGATTGTCCATTTTAATTTTCATTTATTACGTATCAGGAAAAAATTTAACCTTCGTTATATTTCGAATTTGTAAACATCTTTTTTAAGACTTTGTTTAGCGTTCCATGAAAAACAACATAGAAACATTAGATAAAAAATGGGATATTGTCGTCATTGGTTCGGGAATGGGAAGTTTGACGGCGGCGAGTTTATTGGCAAATGAGGGAAAGCAAGTTTTAGTATTAGAACGAAATTATTTGCCGGGTGGATGTGTGAGTTCTTACTATCGAAAAGGATTTACTTTCGAAACAGGAGCAACGACTTTAGTTGGTTTAGATGATAATATGCCGGTGAAGTATTTACTGGATAAAATCGGGGTTTCCATTAATGCCATCGAACTCGAGACGCCAATGAAAGTTCATTTGAATAATGGCGAAATCTTAACTCGACACAAAGATTTGAATCAATTCATTGCGGAAGCAGAACGTGTTTTTGGTGAAAAAAATCAACGAGCCTTTTGGGAATATTGTTTTAAAATTGCCAATTTCGTTTGGGAAACTTCGCTCAAACAACGTACTTTTCCACCGTCAAAATTTTCGGATTTAATTCCAATGATTCAAAATTTTGAGTTTAAACAATTGGCTTTCGCCAAAACAGCTTTTTCGAATATGAAATCCCTTTTGGCAAAATACGACTTGTTAGAAAATCAACTTTTTGTCGATTTTATCAATGAACAATTATTAATCACCGCTCAAAATAACATCGAAGAAGTCAATTTATTATTCGGTTGTACGGCATTGTGTTATACGAATTTTGGGAATTATTACGTCAAAGGTGGCTTAATAAATCTCGTTCAGCCATTATGTGATTTTATTGAAAGCAAAGGTGGAAAAGTAATGTTGCGAGTCGGTGCAGAAACGGTTACTTCCGTAAATGGACAGTATGAAATTACTTTAAATCGAAAAGGCGAAGGCGAAAAAATAATCGCTCAAAAAGTTATTTCTGGTATTCCAATTAACAATACCTTGGAAGTTTTTAAATCAGAAAGTTTAACCAAAAAATACGAAAAATCAATCTTGCCGTCCGAAAAATTAGTGAGTGCATTCGGGATGGGCATTGGTTTTTATTCCGATAAAAAATTCGATTGCATTCACCACCAAATTCATTTGGATAAGCCTTTGCCACACTGCAATTCCAATTCTATTTTTCTAAGTTTGAACCACCAAACGGACAGCAGCCGAACACCTGAAGAGAATCAATATGTTGCTAATATTAGTACACATGTTCATCATCCCGAAGCGAATTATGAATTTGATAGAACGGAAATCGAAAATATTATTTTTGCAACCTTAGAAAAGCAAGGCTTTTTGAAACGCTCTGATGTCGTCTATCATCATTCCTCTATGCCGAGTTCGTGGGAGAATTGGATTTTTCGAAAATACGGTTTTGTCGGCGGTTATCCACAATATTTCAATATCAAGCCGTGGCAAATGTTGGACGCAAGATTGGACGGGAAAGGTGCGTACATTTGTGGTGATACGACTTATCCTGGGCAGGGAATTCCGGGAGCTGCTTTGAGTGGAATTATTGCGTTTGAGAAGATAATGCGGGATTTTTCTTGATTATTGTCTTGTACTAAAATAGCTTTATATCAAAAGTGAGGTTGTGCGTAACAAAAATAGAACAAAACGGATAAAAAGTCAAAAGCGTTATCCTGTTGATGTAAAGCTATTTCGGTATAAGACAAGTTTTAAAAAACACGAGTGTCTTGTTTAAGTTGTTTTCCTTTTGTCCAAAACCAGATATTGTAATCAGACAAAATATTATCAAAAAAATGTGTTTCACAAATTATAAATTGAAAAATGAGTTATCGCATTTAGGTAATAAATGGATAATTATCTATTTATTCCATTGGTTTTTTTGCAATGTCAGAACCTCACTCTCGCCTGAATCTTAACCTCCGACCTTGAATTTCCATCAATCATTTCCAATGCGGAACCGACAAAATCCCGATTATAGAAAGTCGTTCGGGAAAAACGAGCTTCTAAGAGGAAGTGTTTGGAGAAGTTATAGCGACAATTGAGGTAGAACCTGCTGCCTTGGTAAAAGTAAGCAGGAATCGAAAAATTGTACAATAAGTCGCTTTCGTAAGCGTAAATTCGAGCATTGTAAGTTTCGGTATCGAAGAGTGCGAAGCGAGTGGAAAAGCGGAAATCTCTGCCGCTGTATGATAAATCTTGATACACTAAGAACCCATTTTCCATGCCGTCAATTCCATTGTGATAGCGAGAAAATTCTATTCGACTTTTGATGGTAAATGTGCTGTTTAATTTGCTGCTCAAATGAAATCGAAATTGCGTTTTTTGATGTGGAACGAGGAAATTAATAGCGGTTTCGTTATTGACAGCGTTGCGTTCTTTGGTTTCATTGCGATAACGCAAATACATTTCTGTACCACGATTCGGACGATAATTTAACTGTACTAAATATTCCGAACCTACGGACGGTGCTTCGATTCCAAATTTCAGCCATTTATGTTTCCAATTATCAAAATATCCTGAAATTTTCCATGCTCGATTAAGGTAAATTTGAATGCCAAAAAATACGCCGGATTCATTATTCACACTTCGAGTTTCGGCAAAAGCATTTCCTGCAATAGTTTGAAA
>CAWVWD010000353.1:0-5147 GCA_963933585.1 uncultured Saprospiraceae bacterium | reverse complement strand
GGATACATTTCATTCCGAAATGTTCCGCCCGACATATCAAAAGAAACTGCTAAATGTGTCGGCTTTTCTTTTTGTAAAATCGACCAAAGTGTATTTACAAATCCTGTGATTGCAGACGTATTAATGCCTTTCGAATTGATTAATGGACGTTTCATATACGCATAATGGGCACGGTAAACTAAAGCGTGTCCATCCAATAAAAAGAGCTTTTTCGTAGTTGTATTTGACATGGAATTTTGAATTTAAACCTATGAGGTTTTTAAAAACCTCATAGGTTTGGTTGTAACAATATCATCAAATTGACTATATTTTGTAAAGATATTAATTAAGATTTGAATGAAAAACATTCCAATCAAAAACAAATGGTTCTTTGATGATTTTTGCAGAGTGCAAGTGGATTAATTCTTAAGGTATAAATCAAGAAAGTAATTTCTTCTTAAAGGATTGGTCATTAGCATAAAACTATTTCAATCAGAAATAAATTTTGAAAAATACTTTTAAACCTTTATCAATAGTAATAGTCAGAATAGGAGAAATTGTTAAAAAATATGAAAGATAAACGAAAAAATATTGAAGACGAATTATCAGAAATTGCTCCCTTTTTGGCGAATCTAAAAAAGGATGAAATTCCAACGGAATCGTTTGAAGTTCCAAAGGATTATTTCAATATATTGGCAGCTAATATATTTGATAAAACGACTTCACAACCAGAACACGTTAATAGCGAAATTCAGGAAGAAACGATAATACAACGAAATAATAGTACACCCGCACAACGAAGTTTGGGACGATATTTTCAATGGTTATGGAATCCTGGTTTTGCAGTGGCGATGACTTCGGTAGTAATTTTGATTGTTGCTGGTGTTTATTTGATGAATCAAGAATCGAGTGATTTTGGTGGTGATTTGACAGCAGCAGATATTGAACAATATGTGGCAGAAAATATTGAAAATTTTGAGATTGACCAATTGGTAAATATGGTGGTTTCGATTGAGGAAACTCAAAGTAAAGTATTTCCTGTGGAAATGGGCGAAATCGAAAGTGAGGATTTGGAAAAATATATTGAAGATAACTTTATAGATGACTTAGAAATTGAGGATTTGATGTAGATGAACTCACCTCAACTTCTCCTTTAAAATGGAGGGATTATAGAAGGCTGAACATTGAGTTTGAAACTTTCAATTTTAATACTTAAACAGCCCTTCGATTTTAAGGGAAGGGTTGGAGTGGGTTGAAAAAATAAAAAAATGAAAAAAATAACGATCATATTATTATTACTAACAAGCGGAATTTCAACTATCTTCGCACAAAAGAGAGGAGAATCAAATGAGAAAATTGAAGCCTTTCGAATCGCCTTTTTTACTCAAAAACTAGATTTGACGGAATCAGAATCAAAAGTATTTTGGCCAATCTATAATGCTTATCAAAAAGATTTGAGAACTTTGAGAAGCAAACAGCGAAAACTGTATAAGGTAAATTATGAAGAGCTTTCTGATAAGGAATTAGAGGTAATGATTGAAAATCGTTTTGAGAGTAAACAGAAGCAGTTAGACTTGGAAAGACGGTATTATTCAAAATTTAAAAAGGTACTTCCAATGAAAAAAGCAGCTAGATTGCCAAGGGTTGAACGAGCTTTTAAATCGGCTTTGTTGGAAAAAATGAGAAAAAATGAGAAATAGTGAGAAGTAATAATGTATTGATGTTTACTGCAAACGTCAACAGCACAATACGTTTATACCTCAACACGTTTAAAATAAAATACCAATTGTCATTCACAGGTTGAATGCAATCACACACGGAAGCATCTTCGAAAGAAGATGCTTTTTTTTGTCTAAAATCAGAGATTTAAATTTATTTAATAATATTTTTAGATTGGTCTAAAAGTATTTTATATTTTTACAGTGAGAAATACTTAAAAGAATCTTAATTATAAATTAGTGGAACAAACATCATACACAGAAGAGAATTATTTAAAGGCAATATTTAAACTTTTCGAGCAATTTGAAAAGTCAGTTTCTACGAATGCAATTGCAGCAGAAATGGCGACTTCAGCAGCTTCCGTTTCGGATATGTTGAAGAAGTTACGAGATAAGGAATTGATAAATTATGAGAAATACAGAGGCGTAACGCTAACGGTTGCCGGAAATGCCATTGCAACTCGGTTGATTCGTCGGCATCGACTTTGGGAAGTATTCTTAGTAGAGAAGTTGGATTTTTCTTGGGATGAAATTCATGACATTGCGGAAGAGTTAGAACATATTAACTCTTCAAAATTAACGAATCAGTTGGACGCATTTTTGGGTTTCCCAAAGTTTGATCCGCATGGTGATCCGATTCCTGATGAGGATGGAAATTTTACAACTCGAAAACAAATTTTATTGTCGGAAGCAATTGCGACGAAAGGTGTGATTGTTGGTGTAAACGAACATTCGACGGCTTTTCTGCAGCACTTAGATCGCTTGAAATTGATATTGGGAACGACGGTGGAGATTATGGAAAAGTTCGAATATGATGGTTCATTGACTATTAAAATTAATGAAACAGTGGAACAAACCATAAGTGGAAAAATGGCTCAAAATATATTTATCAAAACAGTTGATTAATAAAAATGAAAATAAAAATGAAAGTAATTATAAATATAATATTTGCATTTTTTTTCGTGATAAGCATTGCAAATGCTCAAACGAAGGTAATCGCAACGACTACGATAACGGCTGATATTGCTAAAAATATCGTTGGTGATAAATTTGAAATTATACATATTGTACCCGTTGGCGGTGATCCACACTTGTACGAACCCGTTCCGCAAGATGCTCAATTAGTGGCAAAAGCAGATTTGATTTTGGTGAATGGTTTGACGTTGGAAGGTTGGTTGACAGAGTTTATTGATAATTCTGGGACGAAGGCGAAAACAGTAATTGTATCGGAAGGAGTTAAACCAGTGAAGAGCGAAAAGTATAATTCTCCAGATCCTCATGCTTGGATGACGGCGGCAAATGGTATTATTTACGCTCGAAATATTATGAAAGCATTTGTGGAATATGCACCAGAAAATAAAATGGAATTTGAAGCAAATTTTGCGAAATACAAAAGACAATTGGAACAATTGGAAATTTTGATTTTTCAAGAAATTGAAAAGATTCCTGAAAAGCAACGCGTTTTGATTACGTCGCATGATGCATTTCAATATTTTGGTCGTCATTATGGCATTCGTTTGGAATCCATCTTGGGAACTTCGACCGATGCAGAAGCTCAAACGGCCGATGTGATGCGTGTTCAGAAAGTGATTAAAGAAACTGGCGTCCCTGCGGTTTTTATCGAAAGTACGATTAATCCGAAATTATTACAACAAATTGCAACGGATAATAATGTGGAAATTGGTGGTGAATTATTCTCTGATTCATTGGGAGAGTTAGGTGGAAATGGAGAAACATATTTGGAAATGCTGAAACATAATGCGGTGACGATTAGTTACGCATTGAAAGGTGATGGAACGGAGGAAGAATTAGCTCAACGTGGAATTGCGAATGGCGATACAAACGAAAAAGTGGCAATGGCGAAGGAAAGTAATCGCATGAATTGGGGACTAGTTGCCGTGATTGCGGTTTTCCTTTTGGGTGGTTTTGGATTTATGTATAAGAAAATGAATAATTAAAAATGATTTCAATAAAAGGATTATCGGTTTCTTATGATAGAAAAGTGGTCTTGAGTAATGTCTATCTGGAAATAGAAGAGGGAAGTCTGTGTGGTGTTTTGGGACCAAACGGAGCAGGGAAATCGACTTTGTTCAAAGCGGTTTTGGGGTTAACACCGACAAACTCTGGTAAGATTCTGATAGATGGAAAACCAATTGAGAAGCAAAGGAAAAAAGTAGTTTACGTGCCACAAAAAGGAGACGTGGATTGGCAATTCCCGGCGACTGTTTTTGATGTGGTGATGATGGGACGTTATCCACATTTGAAGTTGTTTCAACGGTTTTCCAAACATGATAAAGCATTGGCAATTAAAGCCTTGGAAGATGTTGGAATTGAACATTTGAAAGGTCGTCAAATTGGAGAACTCTCCGGTGGACAACAACAGCGAGTTTTCTTAGCTCGGGCAATGTGTCAAGAAGCAGATGTTTTTTTGTTGGATGAACCGTTTGTCGGTGTAGATATTACGACGGAAGAGAAGATTGTTGAAATATTAAAACGATTGGCAAAACAAGGAAAAACCTTGTTGGTCGTGCATCACGATTTATCGAAAGTAGAAGATTATTTCGACCATGTTATTTTATTAAATCAACGAATTATCGCATCTGGTGAAACGTTTTTGACTTTTACAGATGAAAATATTAATAAGGCTTATGGTGGGCAATTGACGATTTTGCATCGAACGGAAGAAGCGTAAACTCAAGTAGTAGCTGCTTCAGTGCTGTATTTGTTAATAATTAATGGCAGTTAAAGCAACCGCTATAGAGTAACCAAAATGAAAAGCCCAAAGGGGCGAGATTATCAACACATGGCAGCTACCGAGAAATTGGGGCAGATTGCCATGTGAAAAGAAAAAAAATGGAATTAATAGAAATTTTACAAACACAGTGGGCGATGCGAGCCTTATTAGCATCCTCAATGGTTGGGATCATGTGTGGCGTTTTGGGTTGCTTCATTGTGTTACGAAATATGTCGCTCATTGGCGATGCGTTATCTCATGCGATATTACCGGGTGTCGTATTTGGTTTTATGATTGCAGGGTATAGCGTTTTGGGATTTTTCGTTGGTTCGGTGATTGCAGGATTATTGTCAGCCGTTGCGATTACTTGGATTCAGCAGAATGTGAAAACAAAAAATGATGCGGCGATTGGTATTGTTTTTACGGCAATGTTCTCGATTGGCGTCATGGGAATTTCGCATTTAAGTAGAACGGAAGGCGTTCATTTAGACTTAAAAGATTTCCTTTTTGGTAACGTTTTGGGTGTTTCTAATGAGGATTTATACCTGACGGGTCTGATTGGAATTTATGTTTTAATTAGTATTGGTGTTTTTTATCGTTACTTATTTGCGACGACATTTCAACCTGTAATTGCAGAAACGATGGGAATTTCCGTAAAAACAGTTCATTATTTCTTAATGTTATTATTATCGTTTGTCGTAGTTGCTTCGTTGCGA
>CAWVWD010000352.1:0-5153 GCA_963933585.1 uncultured Saprospiraceae bacterium | reverse complement strand
CTCCGAGAAAAAATCGGAGCAAACTAAGTTTGGTATGACCGTTTTAATTATATTTTCAATCAGCCTATATCAGCGAAATCAGCCCCGAGAAAAAATCGGAATAAACCGGGAGAAAATCTACGCCAAATACGTCGCAATCGAAATAATTTCCGCAAAAACACCTGCTGCTGTCACTTCCGCTCCAGCTCCTGGTCCACGAATCACTAACGGACGTTCTTTATAACGTGGCGTTGTAAATGAAATCATATTATCGCTACCGCTCAATCCGTAAAATGGATTTTCTGGACCAACCGCTTGTAACGAAATTGATGCTTTTTTACCTTCTAAAGAAGCGATAATTCGTAGCTTCTTATCTGCCTTATCTGCCGCTTCTACCATATTTTCAAAAGTAGAATTGTGTTGATTTAATACCTCAAAAAAGTCGTCCACAGTTGCTGCATCAAAACAAGCTTGTGGCAAAAAGTTTTTGATTTCAATATCATCTGCTTCCAATACCAAACCAGATTCCCGAGCCAAAATCAATAACTTTCGAGCGACATCTTTTCCACCCAAGTCTTCTCTCGGATCCGGTTCCGTAAAACCTAATTCCTGTGCTTTTTTCACGATATCATAGAAACTTTCACCCACTTTAAAGTTATTGAAAATATAAGACAATGAACCGGATAAAACACCTTCAATTTTTAAGATTTCATCGCCACTTGCCATCAAATCATTCAACGTAGTTAAGATTGGTAAACCTGCTCCGACATTAGTTTCAAAGGCAAAACGAACACTTTTTGCATCTGCAATGTTTTTCAAATTTTGATAATTAGCGAAAGCCGAAGAGGGAGCAATTTTATTTGGTGTAGAAACAGAAATACTACTTTCCAAAATCTCCGCATAATGATTCGGAATCGTTGCATTTGCTGTATTATCAATAAAAATACTATTCCGCAAATTCAATGATTTCATCTTATCGATAAACGTCGTAATATCCGCTTTTTCGTTGCTTTCGTTCAGTACGTTTTCCCAATTATCTAAATCGATTCCTTTATTGGCAAACACCATTTTTCGGCTATTCGATAAAGCGACCACACGAATCTCTAAACCACGATTTTCTTTCAAATAATCCGCCGTTTCTTGAATCTGTTTCAACAACGTTTTGCCAATCAATCCGACACCAACGACAAATAAATGCAGCTTCATCAAATCCGACTCAAAGAAACCTTCATGCAGCGCATTCAAGGCTTTATGTTCATCCGATTTTTTAATCACTGCCGAAATATTTAATTCTGAAGAACCTTGAGCAATCGCAATGATATTGACCCCATTTTTACCTAAAGATTGAAACATTCGTCCGGCCATTCCCGAGCGATAACGCATATTCTCGCCAATCACCGCAATCACTGATAAATCCGTTTCGATTCGAGGAGAAGTCACCAATTTTTGATTAATCTCATATTCAAATTCCAACTCAATCGCCACACAAGCAATTCCTGCATCTTGCGGCTTCACTGCAAACGAAATCGAATGTTCAGACGAACCTTGCGTAATCAAAATAACATTGACATTACTCTTCGCCAGAGCACTAAACAAACGACCAGAAACGCCGATGACACCAACCATTCCGTTCCCTTCCAAAGTCAATAATGCCACATCGCCGATCGAAGAAATTCCTTTGACCACCGAATCATTTTTTTCGTGATAATCACTAATCAATGTCCCAGGGAAAGTTGGGTTAAAAGTATTGCGAATTCGCAACGGAATATTTTTTTGCAATGCTGGAACTATCGTCGGCGGATAAATCACTTTGGCACCAAAATGCGACATTTCCATCGCTTCAGCGTAAGTCATCGTCTTTTGTGTAAATGCACCGTAAACCTTGCGAGGATCCGCCGTCATTACGCCATCTACATCCGTCCAAATCTCAATCACTTCTGCACTCAATGCCGCCCCAAAAATCGCCACGGTATAATCAGAACCGCCTCGACCAAGCGTCGTTGTGATACCTTCTTCGGTAGACGCAATGAAGCCAGTAATAATTTGAATTGAATTTGCTTGAGCGAAATAAGTTAGAATATTACGATTCGTCGCTTCAAAATCAACCTTAGCCGCACTGAATGTCTTATCGGTTTGAATGAGCTTTCGAGCATCCAAATATTCCGCATTCATTCCGTGTCCTTTCAAAACTTTAGCAATGATGAATGACGAATTTCGTTCCCCAAAACTCACAACATAATCCATCGAGCGCATACTTGCTTCTTGCAATAAATAAATACCATGAAGCAAATCTTCCAATTCCTCAAAACCGATTTCCACCGCCTTTTCTGCTTCCGCAAATAACTCACCCGAAAGTAATAAAGCAATCACTTCTATATGTCGAACTTTGAAATTTTCAAGGTCATCAAGGTAAGAAATATCACCTTCTTCGGCTTTATGACTCATATTCAGTAACGTATCTGTCACGCCACCAAAAGCTGAAAATACGACCGCAAATTGTTCTCCTCGCTGTTCGTAACTTTTTAGAATCTCTACAATACTTAAAATCCGCTGCGGCGTAGCGACAGACGAACCTCCAAATTTTAAAACTTTCATCTTCTATGTATGTAGCGGCTGCTTTAGCTGCCGCGTAAGTTCAACAAATACGGCAGTTAAAACAGCCGCTACTTAATCAAGCAACAAAGGTAGAAAATGTCTTTTGTTTTAGAATAGTTTTGTGGCATTGTTTAAGGATTGGATTGTTTTATTTAGATATTGATAATGAAAAGATTAATTAATTACGAATTACGAAACATTATCGAATTCATTCAATAATTATTTTATCCCACCCGAAATTAGTAAAACCGTAATTTTGACTATTTAAGAATTGTTTGAGACATTCAAGCCTTTTATTATTCGGGTTTTGCTTTTCGAATTCGCATAAATATCCTAACCCTAAATCGCATTTTTGATTCTGAGCCAAACAAGCAAAAAAATATAACCAATATTCAGAAGGTGTACTTTCAGTATGAACAACTTGTCCAAGCCAAAATTCGGCTTCCCCGTAATTTTCATTTTTTGAATAAGTAAAGGCAATCTTCACTTTTACTTCGTGATTATCTTCTTTACGCAAAACCTTTAAATAAAGTTGAATTGCCTTTTCATAATTCTCATTTTCAAAATGTCTATTCGCTCTTTTTAATTTTCCCGATTATACGAAAGCCATGAAAGCCAATAAGGGCAAACGCACCAATTATTTTCTTAACAGCTTAAAACAATATATTATATTGTTTATTGGATTGAATTACGATGAAATCAAAATAATATTTGTCAATGAAATTCTCTACTTCTTTTCCTTAAAAAAAAAAGCAAACCTGCCCGTTCGCACAGCAGGCAGGAATCAAGGCTTAATTGATTTCAGATACGGAAACAAGTTCAGCACAGGCCATTCAAAGTATTGAAAAAGCTAAAATCAATGATGCCAATCCAAAACGCAATCCAAAACCGAAATCATATTTCGATGCATTTGCCCTTGAAGCGAATAATAGAAAGGTGATGGTGAGTAAAGTTGACTTTTTTATTTTTTAAATAAGTTTTAAAATACCTACTAAAATAGTATAACTTTTTCTGAAAACAAAACGCCACCTTTATCATCAAAACCGCTGACGATAAAAGTACCTTTTCCTGCATTTTCTAAATCTAAATAGGTTCGATTATTATTAAAATTAACGGTTGTGGTTTTTATTAATTTTCCATCAATTCGATAAACTTTTATCGGCATATTACCTTCATATTCATAATCAATATTGATGACGCAACGACTCGGGTTTGGATAAATAACGATTTGAGTCACCACATTAGGCGTTTCCACTTTCGTAAAATATTGTTCGGCATAATCAAATGCTTCCACACCAATTTTCTCACCAATCAATCTGCCCGGAATATCATCGCAAGGCGGATGAATACCGCCCCAAATTCGGGATAAACTACACTGATCCGAAGCGTCACGATAAGTCGCCCATTGTAAAGTAACGTCCAAACTTGGTCCTTCTTCAAAGACTAAAAAACGGTTTTGAAGTGCGAAAAACTCGCCCATTCCACTAGGAAAAAAAGCATCCCCAGTGAGCAAGGTCAAGACTTCTGCGGCTGCTCGGCTATAAGTTGAATGTCCAGAAATATAACCAGCAAAAGGAGGCGTCACAAAAGACGGTCTTTGATATGGAAACCAATCTCCTGCTCTAATCCAACCAACGCCTGCAAAATCTACTTTGGTGTCATCAATCGCATCATGACCTTTCCACGCTTTCAGCTTTATTTCATTAATAAATTCACCGTTTTGACCAGCCAAACTATCGCCAACTTGAATCAATTCCACATAACCAGGAATTAAGAAAATACCGCCTACATGATAATTCGGTAAGTTATTATCCGAACTTTGCCCCAATTCCGCCATGCCTCGAATTGCCGAGATCGGTCGAGTATAATCGTACCAACCCTTGATTCCCCAAGCTGTAATTGCCACATCGTGCATCGTTCCGCCTAAGATAAAATAGGCTTTTACGTCCCATTCCAAATCATCCAAAATATCGCCTTCACCTTTATATTTTTTGATTAATTCCGGTTGGTCATTGACATAATTCAAAATTGTAAACCAATGTCCAGGCGGTGTTTCAGAATCCGGTCCATCTGCCCAAAATTCAGCTAAAACTCGTGCGTAATCGGCACGAGGAATGATTTGCGGTGCGTACGATTGTCCAGTCTTCGGATTTATCGAATGTCCAGGACTTATATCGCCGCCATTGACTAAATCATAAAAGTTTCGCAAACTCGGAATATCCGTCGGATAGGATTGAATATTACCAATCGAAGCTGGCGAAATATCCCACAGGACACTATCCATCGGGTCAAGATGCGACGACCAAACGGAAACCAAAGTATGTCCCCATTTATATTCTTCGGATAAGCCGCCAACCATTGTCGTATCTAAATAAGCTGGTGAACCTGGATCATGATAAACTTTATAATCAAACCCATCTCGTTGATAAATGGTCGCCTCATTTTCTTGTAAAGAAAACGGAGCAACTTGTCCCCATTCCGGACCTAAAAAGTCTGGTATATTATTTCCAATTGAGCCACTTTGGTCAATAAATAAATTAAATTCTAGCGGTTGCCAATGGTTCAAATCAACAAAATTA
>CAWVWD010000351.1:0-5158 GCA_963933585.1 uncultured Saprospiraceae bacterium | reverse complement strand
CCGCAACTCGTAACCCGTAACCACTAATCATAAATCACCTTCTTAATCACCTTCTTTCCACCTTGTTCAATCGTCAAGAAATAAACGCCGGATGGCTGTTCTGAAATATCAATTCTATCGCTGAAAACACCATTAAAGTTCGGCATATCTTTCGTGTAAACGACTTCATCATCCACGTTTTTAATCGTAATAATTGCCGTTCCAGGTTCAATTTCAAAAGCCAATGTAAACGCACCTTTATTCGGGTTTGGATACATATCTAATTGTGTAAACTCCAAACGATTTTCCGCTGTAACTTTGGGTGTTTCTACATCTTCGTATACTTCCATTTCCTCGTTCCGATTATTGTCACCAAAAAGAATATCAATATCTCTAGGTTTTCTAATCCTGAAATTTTTTGAGCCTAAAGCGATATTTACGGTCTTTGTTTCTTCGCCACGCAAATAGGTAACTTCCACATTGTCACCGGCTTTTTTCTCTTTCAAAATTGCTTTTAATTCCGTCCCCGTTTTCACCGTTTCGCCATCAATTGCTGTAATAACATCACCAGATTTCAAACCAGCTTCTTCCGCTCCAGAATTATTAACCGTTCCTTCTATCGCAACGCCATTTTCTGTTTCTTCACCCAATATAACGCCCATTGACGCATTTCCGTTATCTTCAAGCCAGTTGAAATTCCAATCATTTACATTACCTTCCCACTTGATTTCTTGATCTTCGCCTTTGAATAAAAATATGTTATTCGACTTCTTTAAGGTTACCGTTGTGTTATTCACTTCGCCATCACGAGTATAATTTACATCAACTGTTTCGTTCGCTTTTTTACCATCCAAAGCGATCATAAAATCATTTAAACTCGTCACTATTTGCCCCTCAACTTCCGTGATAATATCGCCTTCTTGCAAACCAGCTGCTGCTGCTCCACCTTCTTCCTCTATTTGTTTAATATTTACACCGTTTTCGTCTGCGTCCCCGAGCGTAACGCCCATTTCGCCTTTATTCTCAAACATTGGAAACTTAATCGTGAAATTCTCATCACCTTTCCAATTAATTCCACCGTCGTCATTCCACTCAATTCGGGTATCGTTATTACCGAAAATCAACATATTTTTATTCTCAGATGCTTTTAAAGTTGCTTGCGTTTCTTTGGTTTCACCGTCTCGGATATATTGAATCGTAATCGTTTCACCCGCAGCGTTCGCTTTTATTAAATGCATCATTTGCGATAGACTTTTTACCTTTTTACCCTCAATCTCCGTAATAATATCGCCTTTCTGTAAACCAGCTTCTTCGGCAGCACTTTTCTCACAAACAGCTGTAATTTTTACTTGCTTAACCGTTTCTCCATCTTCATTCGTTTTCGTTTTCGTTTCTCGAAGCGATACGCCTAATTCTCCTTCATCATCATTTATCTCCCCATCTTCCGCCACGTTAAATCGAATATTAGGAATATAAATTTTATTTAATTTTACTTCCAATTCCTCGAAAGCTAAATCAAGTTCCTCAACTATTTCATCGCCACCCAATACGACATCACCATCAACGATAACTTTGACTATTTTTGTACGGTCTTTAAGAGTCGTGATTTCCACTCGTTCATTGCCATTTTTAGTTATAATGACTTCTTCTCCTTTTTTATTTGGCTCCTTTTGTTCCGCCATTCCAACATTACAAACCAACAGCATTAATAATATTATCCCTAATTGAAAATTAAAACGTTTCATATTTTTCATGTTTTTAAAAGTTGATATAAAGATGTTTCGGTATAAAATTTTGTGATGCGATAGATTTATATTCGAATGACTTTTGCACCTCTTTTCCCCTTTTATTGACAATCATTTTATTAAAAGGCTGCATTTTTTGAATCAAAAATGATTGTCGAGAATAAATCATTCCGTTAATTATTAGTTAAATCAATCACAATCACCTTACTACGTAACGTTTCTTAATAAATTTGTGGGAGTTTGTTCAATTTTTTTAGCTTTAATTAGTTGATAATAGAAGGTTTTTATAATTAATGATAAATTGAAAATTATAAATTATTTTCGTTTTAACGATTAATAATATTAAAGTCGAAATAATCATAAATAATGAACAGAGTTTAATCTATTTATTATGGCCAATGAACAGAACGACAATTAAAAAAAGAGCATAAATGAAGGGCATTTTTTAAATACCTTTTATCTTCGTTCGCACTTTTTCATTGACAGCCTAAAAAATATAAATTACTGATTATTAAATTATTATACTTCAAACGGATAACTACACAATTGGTATTAAATGAAAAAAAATGCACTTTGGTGGATTATTGGATTGATGAGTACAGCACTTCTGGGAGTGATTGTGATGCAAGCATACTGGATTAATCAATCTATTAGTCTTAGTGAGGAACAATTCAATAAAAACGTATTTATGTCCTTAAACTCTGTAGTTTCTAAATTGGAATTAGCAGAAGTGTATGCGACAACATCGGATTTTTTGCCGCCAAGTTTTGGAGGGGTAACGGAATTGGAAAAGGAGGAAATTTTAGATGTAGCTCGTCGGAATCAATCCTCCGTTGATTTTTCTTTCGTACAAGATTTACCTTCAGATAGTTTGTTAGTTTTTGAGTCAACTGATTTTTTCGAGAATCATGGGGAAGATTGTCAATGTGTAAATTGTCAAAATAATAGAATTGATACTCATTTAGACATTTATTACCGTCAATTTACAAAGGCTTTCGCCCAACGTTCGACGTGTAACAAACCAATTACACAACGAATTGATTTTAAACATTTTGATGAATTATTGGCAGAAGAGTTTAAAAATCAAGGAATCCAAATTGATTATGCTTATGGCGTTTATTCAGATAGACGAAAAAGTTTTGTCGTGATGAATACTCATTTAGAAAAAGAAAAAGAGGGCAAAGAGAAAGTTTTAAAAGCAAGTTTACAGGATTTGGTAGGTTCGAAATATAAAGTTAAATTATTTCCAAGTGATATTGATTTACCGGGTTATTTAGTTATTCACTTTCCGGGAAGAGTTGGCTATGTATGGCGTTCGGTGCTTCCGACCTTGTTAGGTTCTATTCTGTTTTCGGGTGTAATTTTATTCTGCTTTGCTTATACGATTCAGGTTATTTTTGAACAAAAGAAACTTTCTGAAATCAAAAATGACTTTATTAATAATATGACGCACGAGTTCAAAACTCCGATTGCGACGATTTCACTGGCAGCAGATTCTATCGGAAATCCGATGATATTAAACAACCCTGATAAGGTTCAACGATTTACAAACATTATCAAAGCAGAAAATAAGCGGATGAATAAGCAAGTTGAAAAAGTACTTTCAATGGCATTATTGGATAAAAGAGAAGTAAGTTTATCTATCCGACAAATTAACGTTCATGAGATTATTTCGAGAGCCGTTGATAATATTAGCTTACAAGTAGAAAAAAAAGATGGCAAAATCTTACAGGATTTACAAGCCGATAATCCAACAATAGAAGCTGACGAAACGCATATTTCAAACGTGATTCATAACCTTTTGGATAATGCAAATAAATATACCCCTGAGAATCCTCAAATATCTGTACATACCAGAAATATCACTGAAGGCGTTCAGATTATGATAAAGGATAACGGGTTAGGAATGTCAAAGGAACAACGTCGAAAAATCTTCGATAAATTTTACCGAGTTCCAACAGGAAATCGTCACGATATTAAAGGTTTTGGATTGGGGTTAAGCTACGTCAAAGCCATTGTAACTGAACATAAAGGCGATATCTCTGTTCAAAGTGAATTGGGTAAAGGAAGTCGTTTTATATTAACATTCAAACATAAAATGAACGATTGATGAAGTATTAAATATTGACCGTTAGGCTGTGAGATAATTCATACCTAATATTTAAATTTTCGTTTCTCACATTTATAACAAAAAAAACAAAAATGAACAACCAAGCAAAAATATTACTGGTAGAAGATGACCAAAATTTTGGTGATGTACTGCGTTCTTACCTTGAAATGCATGATTATGACATAACTTTAGCGACTGATGGCGAAGCTGGTTATAAAGCATTTCACCAAGGGAAATACGACCTTTGTATCTTCGATGTAATGATGCCTAAAAAAGATGGTTTCACATTAGCCGCAGATATTCGTGAAACAGATAAAACAACCCCAATTGTTTTCCTTACAGCAAAATCTATGAAAGATGATGTAATCAATGGTTTCCGTCTGGGAGCGGATGATTATATCACAAAACCTTTCAGCTCGGAAGAATTATTATATCGTATTCAAGCGATTCTAAAACGTAGTCAACCTTCTGATAATAGAAATGAAGACCAAAAAGAATTCACGATTGGTAAATTCCATTTCGATTATCCAACTCGAATTTTGACGAGCGATGATAGCACGGATAAATTATCTCCAAAAGAAGCTCAATTGTTACGTTTGTTCAGTTTATATATGAATGAAGTCCTGCCTCGTTCAATTGCTTTGACGCAAATCTGGGGAGAAGATAATTATTTCACAGCAAGAAGTATGGACGTTTTTGTAACAAAACTACGTAAATACTTAAGCAGTGATCACAATATTGAAATTGTCAATATCCATGGAAATGGTTTTCAATTATTAATTAAATCAAGTGAAACCGCTTAGTTTAAATTTGACATTCTGACGTAGTTATATACGAGTAAATCAATATTAGTTTTATAGAAGGCGAAAGTTCATACTTTCGCCTTTTGTTGTTTTTTCGATTTTTCACCACCGATTTCCAGCCATTTACAAGAAGTTCCTTTACCGTTTTGGCGATTTTAAACGAAAAGAAAACGATGTTTTTTAAAAACTCTCTCGAACTCCTAAAACTCTGCGGTGAAAAATCGTATTTTTGCAAAAAACTAGAAATAGATTAGAATGGCTACACCAAAAACAGTTGCATTTTATACCTTAGGTTGCAAGTTGAATTATTCCGAGACATCGTCGATTGGACGTTTGTTTGAAAAGAATGGTTACGGCGTCGTGCAATTTAATCAAGATGCGGATATCTATGTGATTAATACTTGTTCCGTTACAGATTTTGCGGATAAAAAATGCCGTAAAGTCGTGCGTCAAGCATTGAAACATTCCCCGAATGCTTTCGTGGTTGTAATTGGCTGTTATGCACAATTAAAACCAGAAGA
>CAWVWD010000350.1:0-5168 GCA_963933585.1 uncultured Saprospiraceae bacterium | reverse complement strand
TTTTTTGATGTCCGAAAAGATGCACAAGATGGAAATAGTTACGTCGGAATGGTCATTCGGGACAATGTGACTTGGGAGGCAATCGGACAAACATTAGGACAACCTTTATTGAGTGATTATCAATATCAGTTTAGCATTCATTTGGCTCGTTCGGAAAGCTATCAAAGTTTTTCAAAAAGAACTCGTGAGGAAATAGCGTTTACAGAAGCAGCTGTTTTAAGAATTTGGGGCGGCAATTCTGCTAATCATCGAGGACAATTATTAGCAGAATCACTGCCTGTCGAACATACGGATTGGGAGGAATATACGTTTGAGTTTGAACCGACGGAAGATTGGGAATACTTCATTTTGGAAGCGTTTTTTGAAGCGGAAGATGGCTTTGTTTATAATGGTAATTTATTGTTAGATAACTGTTCCGAAATTTACGTTTTCAATAATTTAGAATTCTCCGAAATTATGGATTATGAATCTTTAACCCCACACAATTTATTGAATTTGGTCATTGATTGTAAAAGAGATGATACAAATTTATCGGATACCTCAGTTTTGGATGTTGTTTATGATAGTTGGATTTTTCAGCAAACTTGTCTGGGCGTTGGGATGAAAGAATTAGTGACCGGACTGGATGAAAATTTATTGGAACATTATTTAGATATTTATCGAAAAATGGGCTTAATCAAATCCATTGAAATCATTGAAGAAACAATGTTTTTAGCGGAGAAGAATAGTAATATTTGGTCAGAAGTTCGCTACCTCAAAAACTGTGATGAGTTGTTTAAAAATAGTTTGATTACGGAAAAAGCGTATGATAAACGGTTGAATTTTATTCGAGAGAATCGGGAAGGGATTACGGAAGGTTTGAAAGGTTGCGAAGAGTGATTTTTTAAAATTGTAAAAAGTCCCATCGGGATGACATATCATAACCCATGATGTAATGATGGGAATTTCCCATAACTGCGATATGGGTTAAGTCATGTCGTTCCGATGGGATTTTTGAACTAAATCATTTACAAAACACTACGAAATCATACTCCAACCTTTCCAAGCTTTATTCATAAAGTCCATATAATTCTTCAAAGATAAATGTTCCGGACGTTCCAAGTTTACATCATCTTCGACGATGCGTTTAGCGATTTCACGAGCTGTTTTTAGGATTTTTCCATCCTTCACTAAATCTGCAATTTTTAGATTCAAAATACCACTTTGTTGCGTTCCCGCAATGTTTCCGGGGCCACGAAGTTTGAGGTCAGCTTCTGCGATTTCGAAGCCATTACTGGTTTCGCACATCGTTTTGATTCTTTGTCGACCTTCGTTCGATAACTTATAACTTGCCATCAAAATACAAAACGCTTCTCCGCCACCTCGACCGACTCGACCACGTAATTGATGTAATTGTGCCAAACCAAAACGCTCCGAATTTTCAATCACCATCATCGTCGCATTTGGTACATTTACCCCGACTTCAATAACCGTAGTTGCGACCATAATTTGCGTTTCGTTTCGTATAAAACGCTGCATTTCAAAATCTTTATCTACCGCTTTCATTCTTCCGTGAAGGATAGATAATTGATATTTCTCAATTGGAAACTCTCTAGAAATCGACTCATAACCCGCCATTAAATTATTTAAATCCAAGGTTTCAGATTCTTCAATTAATGGATAAACAATATAAATTTGATGCCCTTTGGCAATCTGTTCTTTCATAAAACCGAACACTCGTAACCGATGACTTTCGTTTCGATGAACCGTAATTACTGGCAAACGTCCAGGAGGCATTTCATCAATGACCGATACATCCAAATCGCCATAAACGCTCATAGCCAACGTTCGTGGAATCGGCGTAGCCGTCATGACTAAAACATGTGGTGGGTTTGGTTTCGACTTTCGCCAAAGTTTCGCCCGTTGTTGCACCCCAAAACGATGTTGCTCATCAATCACCACCAAACCCAAATTCTTAAAAATAACTGGATCTTCAATCAAAGCATGTGTCCCAATCAAAATATCAATTTCGCCATTCGCCAACTCTTCAAAAAGTAATTTCCGTTTTTTGCCTTTCACACTTCCAACCAAGAAACCAACTTTCAAATCCATGCCTTCCAAATCAGCAGAAATTCCGTCATAATGTTGTTGTGCCAATATTTCGGTAGGTGCCATTAAGCAAGTTTGGAAACCATTATCCAACGCCATCAAAATCGACATCACCGCACAAATCGTTTTTCCACTTCCAACATCACCTTGTAGCAATCGATTCATCTGAACGCCACTTCCCAAGTCTTTTCGGATTTCTTTCAGTACTCGTTTTTGAGCACCGGTGAGTTCAAATTTTAATTTATTAAAATAGAAATCATTAAAATATTCTCCAATTTTATCAAACATCCAACCTTGATAAGCGATTTGATTCCGACCTTTCGTTTGTAATATTTTGATTTGCATCAAAAATAATTCTTCGAACTTCAAACGGTTTCGTCCTTCGACCATTTCTGCATTATTCGTTGGTTGATGCGTCAATCGCAAGGCAGCTAATCTGCTTGGAAATCGTAATTTATTGACGACATACTCTGGCAAGTTTTCAGGAATATCTTCTTCCGTCAAATTATCCAGCATGCTGCTGATTACTTTCCGAATACCTTTTGGGTCGAGTCCTTTACCTTTTAATTTTTCAGTAGTTGGATAAACGGCGTCCATCGTTGGAGCGAGTTCTGTATTGCTTTTAGTAACAATTTCAATCTCGGGATGAGCGATATTCGGCTGGCTTCCAAAAAATGCAGGTTTGCCATAGACTACATATTCTGAACCAATAACTAAGGTCTTTTCAATAAAATGAATGCCCTTAAACCAAACTAAATCTATCGCACCAGAAGGATCTCGGAATCTAGCAACCAAACGCCTTTTTCGTCCGTCACCTTTCACTTCCAATCGTCGCAAAATCCCACGTAATTGTACAGATTCGTGTGTATCCGGCGTAATATCTGAAATTCGATTAAATTTCGTTTTATCAATATACCGAAAAGGGTAGTGCTGTAACAAATCACTAACCGTAAAAATGCCGAGTTCTTTCTGTAACATCGCTGCTTTCGCCGGGCCAATGCCTTTGAGAAATTCTATTTTGGTTTGTAGTTTCATAAAAAGTACCGTCAAGCTCCAGCTTAGTATTTGAGATTTTCGAATATTTCTTCTGCATCACTCTGGAGAGTGATGCTACTGGAGTACGCAAAATAACGTTTTTATCATAACTATTTTGTGTATTCCATGAATTTTCGTCATTTTCAAAACCAAATCATTTTTTTGATAAAAAAAAGGTAGTGCTACAAATGTGCACTTTTATTTTGATTGATATTATTGATTTTAGGTTGAAAGTATTTAAAATGCATTAAGAACCGTTTTTTTTTGCGTTCCGGATTAGCAAAATGACTTTAAAAATGCTTAATATCTTTAATACTTCTAGCCGTTAAAAATCAATTTAGCCTTAGCTTCCGCCTGCTGCTCGTCAGGCAGATTACGCTTCTTTTTGTCAAGAAAAAAAAGTATAATTTCCAGTAAAATACGAATTTTGACTCCTTAAAAAGTGTATATTATCGCCAGAGTCTTCTTTTACCGCTTGGCGAAAATTCATCCTTCAAAATTGGCAAAGGATTACTCAATAAGTTCAAGGTCTGTTATAAATTCATTTCAACAAAAGTATAATCGAGAAATTTTAGTAAGTCGTTATGTAGCAATTAGCTTTACATTGCAACTTCGTGAAACACTCAAAATTTAAAAAAGTTACTAGTTTGAATTGTTAAAAAGTTGGAATGTTGACTTTTTGTAGGGATTGATTCTGGTATGCGTCCTTAAAAAAAGGCTAGCGTAGGCTAGATGAGGGAAGAGTTGAGAAGTATGGAAGGTTTGTTCAATAAGTGAAGTGTCCCGTAAGTGAACGTCTATATTAAGCACAAATATTATTTTGTATTTCATAGAAAACTACCTAGTTTTAGGAATTATATTAGACCAATAAACCAAATGAAATATGAATTTAAAATTCTTAGATTGTAGATGATAAACCAAATATTATCTTAGTGATTGACTTTTTACAAAGTCATCGAGGTTTCGTTACAACAAAAGTTTATGACGGTAACGAAGCATTTGAAAAAAATAAAAATTCTCAATCAAATATTATTGCTAGATGCGACGATGCTGATAATCATTGACTTTAAAGTCGTTCGTGAGGTCCGTTCTTCAAAAGGTAAAACGAAAGATAATAGGCGGTGATTTGTATTTAACGGCTACGGTCACAAGGTTATAAGTGTGGCGATTAAACACTTTTTGCATAATTATATATTATTTTTGAATGGAGAAACAGAATTGTAATTGAAAATTATAAATTTTCTAATTGTAAAATACCAAAAAAATATCAACCAAATTAACCAAATAAAACCATGATAAGAATAAAGACACCAGAAGATTACGAAAGATATTATAAGCAAAGTGTAGAAGATCCAGAAGGTTTTTGGGCGGAACAGGCAGAAAGTTTCGTTTGGAAAAAGAAATGGGATAAAGTGGTAGATTGGAATTTTTCAGAACCTAATATCAAATGGTTTACCAATGCAAAACTGAATATTACAGAAAACTGTTTGGATAGACACTTAGAAGAACGTGGCGACCAAACGGCTATTCTTTGGGTGCCAAACGAGCCAACAGATGAAGCGATAGAATATACTTATAAAGAATTGCATGCAGAAGTTTGTCGTGTTTCGAACATGATGAAAGCAAAAGGAATTGGTAAAGGAGATAGGGTTTGTTTTTATATGCCGATGGTGGCAGAATTAGCGATTGCTGTTTTGGCTTGTGCGAGAATCGGTGCGATTCATTCTGTGGTTTTTGCAGGTTTCTCTGCAACGGCTTTGGCAGATAGAATTAAGGATGCGACTTGTAAAGCGGTAATTTGTTCTGATGGAAATTATCGTGGGAAGAAAAACATTCCTGTGAAATCAGTAGTTGATGAAGCTTTGGAGCAAGGTTGTGATTCTGTCGAAACCGTATTTGTTTATCAAAGAACGAATATCGAAGTAACGATGAAAAACGGTCGTGACTTCTGGTGGCATGATGCGATTGAGAATGAAAGTACAGAATGTCCAGCAGAGGAAATGGATGCGGAAGATATGTTATTCATCCTTTATACTTCGGGTTCA
>CAWVWD010000349.1:0-5175 GCA_963933585.1 uncultured Saprospiraceae bacterium | reverse complement strand
AATCCAAAAATTTACAGATGAAGAAGTTATGAATCCCAATTTCTTAAACGTCGTTTTCAAGGGTTTTCAAGCAATGCAACCGTTTTTCAATTATATGAGCGAAGTACTAACAACGGACGAAAATGGTGTCCCGATTGTTTAAAATTAATTGTTCGATTATTTCCATTCAACGATTGAATCCATCCTCAATCCTTCCCTTTAAAGGGAAGGAAGCCAGACGACAGCACTCGAAAGTTTATAATTTTCGAGTGTTATTTCCTTCCATTTTAAGGGAAGGGTTAGAGGTGGGTTCGATGGTTCAATAATTAAACCACTTCCCCTTTCAAAATAACGGTTTCCACCATATCACTTCCAAACGCATACGGTAAAAAAGCAATCGAAGACATTGGTTTTGTGATGAAAATATTTGCCAACTTGCCTTTTGTAATACTGCCGACTTCTTCAGATAATTCCATTGCATAAGCACCGTTTATCGTTGCCGCATTAATTGCTTCTTCTGGGGTCATTTTCATTTTGATACAAGCCAAAGACAAGACAAACGACATTCTTCCAGAAGGCGTAGAGCCAGGATTATAGTCCGAAGCCAACGCAACTGGCAAACCTGCATCAATCATTTTTCGAGCCGGAGCATATTCTAATTCTAAGAAAAAAGCAGTCGATGGTAAAATGGTCGGCATTGTCGTAGAACCTTTCAAGGCTTCGATTTCTTCATCGCCCACACATTCCAAATGATCCACAGAAATAGACTTATTCGCCACACCAACTTGAATGCCACCAGAGAAGTATAATTCGTTCGCATGGATTTTAGATTTCATGCCGTATTTAGCCGCTGCCTTTAGAATTTGGTCGGTTTCTTCCATCGTAAAAAATCCTTTTTCACAAAAAACATCGCAATAATCCGCCAAACCTTCTTCTACAACTATCGGCAACATTTCATTGATTACCAAATCAATATACGCTTGACGATTATTTTTGTAAATCAATGGAATAGCATGTGCACCAAGAAAAGTCGTCTTGACTGGCATCAATGTATTTTCTTTAATTCGCTTAGCTACTCGAAGCATTTTCAATTCGCTTTCCGTCGTCAAACCGTAGCCACTTTTGATTTCTACCGCTCCAGTTCCAAAAGCACGGATTTCACGTAGGCGAGTCATTGCACTTTCAAAAAGTTCGTCTTCCGTTGCGTCTTGCATTCGTTTTGCCGAATTATGGATTCCACCACCTCTTTCCGTGATTTCTTCGTAAGTCAACCCATTAATTCTGTCTTCAAATTCTTGTTCTCGACTTCCTGCGAAGACCAAATGTGTATGAGAATCACACCAAGTTGGGAAAACCATTTTACCAGTTGCATCAATGATTTCGCCATCTGTTTCTGGACAGTGCTCCATTGTTCCGAAGTCGATAATTCGTTCTTTTTCAATTAATAAAAAGGCATTATCAATCGTTGGTAATGTTCGCATTTCTGCACCTTTTAGCATTTTTGGATGCGAAGCATCCCGAACTTGAACTAAAGTTTTGATATTTTTTATTAGCATAGCATTTTTTTTTTGCCCATCCCGAAATTTCGGGATTGATTTTTTATGTGTTATTGTATGGTCGTGTTGATATTCGGACGACAATTAAAAACGATGCAAAGCTAAAAGAAGTGATTTGGAATTAGGAAAAAATTGAGCGTAATTGTTTATTACTTAAAAAATATTTCCTGCAGACTTTACAAATAACGCAGATATTCTATTTATAAATACATTTTAAACCTGCGTTATCATCGAAACCTGCGAGAAAACTTTAAGCTATTCGATTCGTAATAATCTCTTTCAGTTCATCCGACCAAAGAATTCGGTAGTGTCCCAAATTATCCAATTCAATCAATTCAGAATGTGAAATATTTTGGTGGGCAATTCGAGCAGAATTGATTGGAATAATCTTATCCGATTTTGAATGAACGATGATAATTTCCTTGACATGAGAAACTTTATCTCCGAAATACTCCATATTCATATTGTCGACTTTATATCCTGTTTCGGTTTCTAACTTATAAATAACCTTCTTTAAAGTCTTATCTGAAAATCCAATAAATTTCTTTACATCTTCAATTCTATCTTTAAAATTATGCGGCGTTGTAACCATTATCCATTGATCAATCGGAATATTTTGTCTAGCACTTAGTGCCACCAAAGTCATCACAGAACCAAAGGAGTGACTAATAATGGATTGAGGTTTATATTTTTGAAATAACTCTTTCAATAATTCTCCAAACTCGAACATATTCGTCTTTCCCTTCGAACTTTTACCGTGCGACGGTGCATCAAACGCTACAACGTAGTATTTTTTTGCCAATAAAATATCTACCAAAGCACCAAAATTTCCAGCTTGACCTTCCCAGCCATGAACCATAAAAATGGCTTTATCATTTGGATTTCCCCATTTATAAATTTGAATTTCAAACTTTTTGAATGAAATACGTTCGTGTGCCGCTTTTGCTAAAATCTCTTCTTCAAAATCCCGAAGTTTTTTGATTCTTGGATTTGACATTACTTTATAAACTTGCTTTGCAGCAATAGAGGGAAATAAAGAATCTGCAATTTTGAATATTGTTTTCATATTTTTTTATTAAAATCTTATCTATTTTGATAGATTTTATCTAATTCTAAACAACCTAAGTTCTAAATTAAAACTCAAATATACAAACCTAAGTTCTATTTTGAAACTTAAAATGTTTTTTTTTATATTTACGCTATGGAGAAGTTAGAATTTAAAGATTTAGACCGAACTTTTTGTCCGGTATCAAAAGCGATGCGAGAAATTGGAGATAGATGGACCTTACTTATTTTGAGAGAATGCTTTTGGGGTTTTAAGCGTTTTGATGATTTTCAAGTCAATTTAAAGATTTCGAAATCAGTTTTAACAACAAAATTGAATCATATGATTTCACTTGATTTAATAGAAAAGCAAAGTTATAAAGAGGAAGGAAAACGGACTCGTTATGAATATACGTTTACTCAAAAAGGGAAAGATTTGACTAAGATTATGCTTTCGTTCTTAGATTGGGGAAATAAATACCTCGTCAATGAAGGCGAAATAACACTCAAAGCCATTGATAAAATAAGTAAAAAAGAAGTAGCTATTGATATTTTGGATGATTCGGGAAAACGATTGAAATATAGTGCATTAGAGATGAAGATAGTCCGAAAATAATCCAAAAAAGTCTCCCGCAGGTCTCATTGATTTTACAGATTATTTTATTTTTATTTTGCCTTTCGGAAAAGTAAAAATAACTACGGTTCCGAATCGTTGAATTATTGCTTAAAGCAATAATTCAACGAAAAAATCTACGGAAGAAAATCCTTAAAAATTAGAAGTCAACAACAAGTCCAAATTTGTATATTTCAGTTGAAAGCGCTGTGATAAATAGTAATTCGTCAAACTACCCTTATAAGTATAAACACCATGACGGAAACCTTCATTTTGATAAATCATGCGTTCGATACTTCCTGAATTTTCGGCTTGTAACAACATTGGCGTTAAAATATTACTGACTGCCAAGGACGCCGTACGAGCGACCCTTGACGCAATATTCGGAACGCAATAATGCACCACATCGTATATTTTGAAAGTCGGATTATCGTGTGTCGTCACTTTAGAAGTCGCAAAACAACCGCCTTGATCAATACTCACATCAATAATCACCGAGCCCTCTTTCATCTTCTCCACCATATCTTCGCTTACCACGACAGGTGTGCGACCTTCCGGGGAATGTATCGCGCCGATGACCACATCAGCCGTATAAAGTTCTTGTTCCAAAAATCTTCGATTCAATGCCGAAGTATAAATTTGTCGTCCAATATTTTGTTGCAAACGTTGGAGTTTATAAATATTATCGTCAAAAACACGGACCTCTGCACCCAAACCTAAAGCGGCTCTTGTGGCTGTTTCTGCCACAACTCCAGCTCCCAAAATCACTACTTTCGCTGGCGGAACACCTGAAATCCCACCCAATAAAATCCCTGCTCCTTTACTATCTTTGCTTAACAATTCCGCCGCCGTTAGCATCGCTGTAATTCCTGCCATTTCGCTCAATGTTCGGACGATTGGGAAAGTATTTGATTGGTCTTTTACGTATTCCCAGGCTAATGCAATGACTCGTTTTTGGCGTAATTTAGCAATAAAATCAAGCGTCAATGTCGGTAAATGAATCGGAGAAATAATGACTTGATTTGGTGTTAATAACTCGACCTCTTCCAACGTCAATGGAGCGACTTTCAGAATCACAATCGCTTCAAAAACCTGCTTTTTATCATGAGCTATTTCTGCACCAGCCTCAGAGAACTCATGATCAGAAAAATTTGACTTTTCTCCCGCTAATGTTTCTATCACCACACGATGACCATGAGCCGTCAAAGTTGCTACGGAAGAAGGCGTTAATGCAATTCGATTCTCCTGAAACGAAGTTTCTTTCGGAATTCCAATAAATAGTTTATTCCGTTTTCGTCGAACAACCAATCGTTCTTCTTGTGTACCAAATTGTCCCTCTGTGAATATCTTCGGTATTTTTATTTTCTTATCCATTTTTATTATTTGCCTATCCAAGTTTATCCCGATTTTCTCGAGAGATACTCCGCAATCGTAAGTTATTCTATATTGATTGCAAAACTACTAACTGCCGACTAGATACTGCCAACTTTTTTAATCTACTTCGTGATTTTCTGCTTTATAACTATAAAGTTCATTGATTCTTGGCTGCAAAATCCAAACGCCGACCATATAAAAACAAACCATAAAAAATTCTCCAATAAAATCTTCAAATGCTACTTTACGCTGCAGTTCAGCAGTTTTAACTGTTTTGGCAACAAAAACAAAAGTGTAGATTACCGCAATTATTGATAACAAATGAACAGAAAAGATAGTGGAAAAGATTTGAACGGATGATGCCATAGAAAAATTAATTAAGCTTTCGTAATTTAGAAATACGAAACTAATCACTCCAAAAATTCCTACAAAATATACTATTGGTAAAATTAAGGCCGCTTTGAATAAACCAGTTTTCATTTTTAAATCTTCCGGTATTTTACCTTGTAATCCAATTCCAACCGACCACAACCAACCAAACATAACAACTCCAACAAGTGCAGACACAACCATCATAAATCCAAAAAAATTAGATATAGGTTTTATCAT
>CAWVWD010000348.1:0-5189 GCA_963933585.1 uncultured Saprospiraceae bacterium | reverse complement strand
GCTTGATTTACCAATGCAGAATTTTATTCAATATCCGGATTTACACAATAAAATCATAGAACTGATTGCCATCAAAAGCAAGCAACCTATCGAAATTCGACATACAGAAGAGAATTTTGAGTTGAGCGGCGATTATTGGGAAAATGACTTAGAAGTTGTGGATAAAGTTCCAGCTTTGTGTAAAAAAATGGGTTGGGGAACTTTATTTTCCCAACCCAGCTTTGTGTAAAAAAATGGGTTGGGGAAATAAAGTTCCAAAAGGAAATTGGAAAACCGATGATACTCCATCTTATAACTTATTTGCTTCGGGCAGTTTTTACTAACGGGTTGCGAGTCTTATCGTTTTTGCGTTCCAACTACGTTGGAACGGTCATTCTTGAAAATAAATCCGTTTTACACGTTCTGAAATATTCGTAAATACTTCATACGGGATCGTTCGTAACCGTTCTGCCAATAACTGGATAGGCATATTTTGACCAAAAATTTCTACATCATCACCGACTTGAGCTTCCGTAATATCTGTAATATCAATCATCGTCATATCCATGCAAACATTACCAATCACCGCAGCCGTTTTTCCATGTAAAAATACTCGACCATTCCCATTACTCAATGACCGACCAAAACCATCTGCATAACCAATTCCGATCGTTGCAATTCGCAGATTTTTATCCGCTTTCCCCATTCGATTATAACCAACTGTTTCCCCTTTCTTTATCGTCTTGATTTGAGAAATGGAGGCTTTTAGGGTACTCACATTTTTGAGTTTCGATTGAATTTCTGAACTGCCATCAATTCCATATAAACCAATTCCGAGGCGAACCATATCGAATTGATAATCACTAAAACGAATGATTCCACTTGAATTCAAAATATGCCGAATTGGTTGATATTGCAGTGTTTTTGTGATTTCGGAATACATTTTTTCATAAGTTTCGATTTGATGTTTGGTGAATGAATCATGTCTGTAAGTATCACTTCCTGCTAAGTGTGAAAAGATGGATTTTATCGTAATACTCGGTAAGTTTTTCAATCGCTTTTTTAATGATTCGATTTGTTCCAATTCAAAACCTAAACGCTTCATTCCCGTATCGAGTTTGATATGAATTGGATAATTATTAAAGTCTAAATCTGGATAAATCTTACGTGTTTTTTCTAATGTTTTGATAAAACTATCTAATAATTGAAAGCTATAAATTTCAGGTTCTAAGCGATTCAAAATCAATTTATCAAACGAACCAACTTCCGGATTTAAAACTAAAATCGGCAATTGAACACCAGTATTTCGAATTACAATCCCTTCGTCCGTATAAGCAACTCCCAAATAATCGACATTCTGATACTCCACGAATTTCGCTACTTCACCGATTCCACTTCCGTAAGCCGCTGCTTTAACCATTGTCATCAGGCGAGTTGACGGTTTTAAATAGCTTCGGTATACTCGCAAATTTTCTGACAAAGCATCCAAGTTTACTTCCAAAATCGCTTGGTGTAATTGACGTTCCAAAACTCGTGCGATGTGTTCAAAACCAAAAGTTCTTGCACCTTTTAGTAAAATACTTTCATTTTGAAAATCTGATGGATGAAAATTTCGTAAAAAGGTAGCAGTCGAAGCGTAAAATTCTGTAGAAATATCTGGATTCAAAAACGGTTTTATTGTATTAATTTTATTTCCAATTCCAATTAACCGTTGTATTCCTTTTTTATTTAGTCTCTCGGCTATAGCTTGATATAAGTCGATTTCATGTTTTCCACTTTGCAAAATATCCGAGAGAATAAGTGTCAATTTCGTATTCGTATTTTGCTGAACTAAGAAATCCAGTGCAATCGTCAGCGAGTTCAAATCTAAACTGTAACTATCGTCAATCAACGTTGAGTTATTCAATGCAGACTTGAGCGATAGTCGCAACGCAATAGGTGGTAATTGTTGGAAACCTACCTGAATATCTACCGTTTTATAACCCAACACCAGCATCGTGAGCCAACAATGAATTGCATTTTCAATCGAAGCATCATCAAAATAAGGGATTTCAATAAAGATATTTTCGCCGTTAAAAATTCCTTCGATTTTGGTGAATTGTCGTCGTGTAATATTGGTAATTAATAAGTCTGTAGTTTTTCTGGTAGCGACTGCTTCAGCTGCCGTATTATTTTTTATCGACCAAGTTCTAAGGTTTTTATTAGCATATTTTGATTGAATAAATTCATCAATTAATTGATAATCGGTATTATAAATAATCGTTTTAGCATTTTGAAATAATTTTGATTTCTCTTCGACCTTTTGTGCTCTACTATCAAAACCTTCATCATGTGCTGAACCAATATTCGTAAAAATTCCAATTTCACAATCAACTAATTCTGCCAGTCTTTCCATTTCATTAATAGTCGAAATTCCAGCTTCAAAAACTCCAAATTTATGTCGTTTCTGAATTTCCCAAATTGAAAGTGGGACACCGATTTGCGAATTATAACTTTTCGGATTACAAACGACTTGTGTTGGATTTTTTTTTGATAATAAATAATTCAACCATTCCTTAATGATTGTTTTCCCGTTGCTTCCCGTAATTCCAATAGTCAATAAATCAAACTGTTGTCGATGTTTCAATGCGACACTTTGCAACGTTTCTAATACTTCATTTACGTAAGTAAAGGTGGCATCAGGAAATTTTGAACTATCAAAACCATTTTCTACCACAAACTGCCGAACACCTTGTAGATAGGCCTTTTCTATAAAGTCATGGCCATCTTTTTGTCCGCCTTTTAAAGCAAAAAAAAGTGTTTGTTCCGGAATGATAAGTTTTCGAGTATCGAAAGCGAGGAATTTTGTCATACAGTCATAACTAAAGCCGTCGTACTGAACTTAACCTATCCCGAATTTTCTTCTGGGTAGGCTAAGTTCAGTATGACGGTATTTTATTTGATTTTTGGTGGAACTACAGCAGTACATTTTCTACATCAAACCAATTATCAACTCGCTCGTAGCGAGTTTCATTCATATTGTGTTCAGCCGTAAAAAGCAAACCTTTGCCTTTAAATTTTTCAAAATTATAAGCATGGTCATCAATTAAATAATCTGCTTCAATCATATATTTATGTCCACAGAAAACAATATTTCTGATATCAATAAACGAGAAATGTTCTCGTAACCATTCGTATTTGGCATTATAAGAATTCGGAAAAGGTATTGCAGCCGTGACAATAAAAATTTCATATTTCCCTGCCAATGCTTCTATAACTCGCTGGCATTCAGGGATAATATCGAAATTCCAAAAGAAGTCAGGATGCTGAGAATAATCACTTACTATTTTTTGATGTTCTTTCGGAACGAATTGACTCACATACTTTCCTTTCATTTTTGAGCGATCGAGTTTTATGCCAAAATCACGTTCGTACCATTCTATTTTTCGACCAGATGTATCCGACATCACATCGTCCATATCAATTGCAATTCTTTTCATTTGTTTGGTATTTAGTCACTACTTCAATAACAAAAGGTTATTTGCAGCACAATTATAAGCGGCTTTATCTTTTTCAGTATTCAAACCTTTTTGCCAAGCCCAAATTAATGCATTCACTTTCTGATTCAAATTTGTATCATTCTCTTTCAATAATTCCGTAACGCAAGTATTCAACGCAGAAGTAATATGATTTGGATTTGTTTTTCCATAAAAATCGAAACAATATTGGATCGCAATTTCGTAATTTTTGGAACTTCTCGTAAGATAAATTGCATTTAAATAAGCATTTTTTAAATAATCTTCATCGCTAATTCTGCTTCCATATGCTATACTTTTATTCAAATAAACCGGTAAATCAGCGTAAGATTCATTGAAGTAAAAGAGTCGAACAATCAAACGGCTTGTTTTGTAAAGTTCCAAATCATCACTGAATTTAGCTTTAGACTTTAACCATCGTTGAGCGATTTTGTTCGATGTTTTGATATCTTTCTTCTTCAAATATTTACTCAATTCTGAAGAGAAATAATGATCTAAATCATTTGTTCCGAAATCTGCTCCAAATACTTTTTGACCGCTAATCGTCAGTAATTCGAAGTATTTCGTACCTTTTTTTAGATTTAATGTCCGATCTGTTCGGAAGTTTGCTCCGTATTGATAATATTCTGCGAGTACTCGAAAAACACCAAATTCCGTTCGAGAACCAGCTTTTGATTTTTTCAATAATTTCTTATAATATCGTTCCGTTCTCCAATCTTTTTCCTGTGACTGATAAAACATTCCCATGCCTTTTGTCGCCCATTTTAACTGACTTTTAGAACCATATTTTTTTCTAGTTTTGTACCAATTTTTATACGATTTTTTTGCAGATTTTAAATCATCTTCTAGATTATAAGCTTCCGCCAATAAGAAATATCCAACGGCCAAACCATCCATATATTCCATACTTTCCGATAAATCAATTGCTTGTTTTGCATAGTTTTTTGCTGTGAAACCGTCTGATTCATTCGTATAGAATTCCGCTATCTTATTCAGTAAAATAACCTTATCCTTCCCATTAACGACATCTAAATTGTTAACCCAATCGTTCACTTGTCCAAAAGTAATATTCGCAATCATCGATAAAAGTAAAACCCAAAAAGTACGTTTCATATTGATTTTAGTTTGAAATTAATTTAGGCGAAAATACAGATTTAACTCCAAAAATATCTTTAAATTACCAAAACAAAAAGCCTCGATCTATTAGAAATCGAGGCTTTATAAATTTCGTATTATGGATAAAAACCTATGAGGTTTTCAAAACCGTATAGGTTCTAAATGTAACGTCAACAAAACCTAAATCCCTTTTTCAAGTTCTTCATTTTCAATAGACCATTTTTCACTTTCTTCTGTTTTTTTGCCTTTGAACGTATCCATGGATTTATAAACACCCATAATATCGCCAGCCAAATAATCGAATAATCGAGTGGGTAAAACACCTTTTAATAACGGAACTGCGTTTACAATGTACGGCGCTTTCAAATTTACTTCGTTACGTTCCACGGCTAATAATACTCTTTCTACGAATGATTTTGGTTCTAAAAATGGTGTTAACATCGGTGGTTTTACACCTTCAAACATTCCAGTATCAATATAACTTGGCGTAACCGTCAAGACTTTTACATTTGGAGCATCTGCTTCCATTTCTAACCTTAATGATTCTGACCATCCGATAACAGCCCATTTACTCGCTGC
>CAWVWD010000347.1:0-5206 GCA_963933585.1 uncultured Saprospiraceae bacterium | reverse complement strand
ATTAGCTTAATAATCGGAACGGTTACAATTGGCTACTTTATGAGTGGAATCCATGAAACTTTCCCAACGGCTTTTCCGGAACCTGCCGCCTATCCTTATCCAGACGCTTTCACGACAACAGCGAGTATTATTGCGATGATTTTACTTTCTCAAAAAAAGATTGAAAATTGGTTGCTCTGGATTGCTGTTGATGTTATAGCAGTTATTTTATATATGTGGAAAGGAATTATTTTCGTTTCTGTGGAATATGCAATTTTCTTAGTGATTTGTATTTTTGGATATATTAATTGGAAGAAAAAAATGGATGCTTCGTGAAGAAAATTAAAAATATGACAACCAAAAATTACATTGGCTTCGGATTAGGAGATTTTGCGTTCAACCTGTTTTTTCAGGGGGCGACGCTTTTCTTATTTTATTTTTATACCGACATTCTCAAAATAAGTGGCACGCAAGCAGGAACGATTTTTTTAATTGCTACGATTTGGGACGCTGTTTCTGATCCGCTGATGGGCTATTTTGTGGGTAAAACTCGAAGCCGATTTGGACGTTATCGGATTTACTTATTACTTGCTCCAGTTCCGCTTGGGATTTGTTATACGATGATGTTTTTTCAGCCGAGCTTTACTGGTTGGTATTTAGTAATTTGGGTAACTTTTATTCAGATTTTATATCGTACGTTTTTTACTATTGGTAATATTCCTTATTCGGCACTATCTTCTGAAATGACGTACGATTCGCACGAGCGAAGTAAATTGGCGGCTTACAGAATGTTTTTGGGTTATGCAGGTGCAATGGTTGTTTCCGTTTTGACTGGTAAACTGATGGTTCAAATGAATTGGTTGCCTACCGAAAACGGTTATTTCTATGTTGGAATTATATTTTCTGTATTTGCCGCAATATTGTTTTTTATCTGTTTCAAAACAACATTTGAGTTGCCTCAAAAATCAAATCAACCCATATTCAAAGTAAATGATATTGTCAAAATGCTGAAAATAAATACACCGTTTTGGCAGCTTTGTGGCTTTATTATGTCGGGAATGGCAGGTGTTGTTATTTTCTATCAATCGCTTTCTTATTTCTTTAAATACAACTTGGATAGCATGGCTAATTTTGGAAATGGCATGTTATTTCTGTTTAGTTGCTTGATGGCCGCCTTACCGTTTTGGTTGTGGCTGAGTGGCAGAATTGGTAAACGAAAAACTTTAATTACAGGTTGTTTGGTAATACTATTTGGTAGCCTTAGTTTTTACTTTAATCCATTAATCCATCATAGTTTATGGTGGGTTTATGCTCAAATGGGAATTATCGGAATTGGAATCGGTTGTGCTGCGTTTGCGTTTTGGGCGATGTTGCCGGACACGGTAGAATTTGGAGAATGGAAAACAGGCGTTCGAGCAGAAGCCGTGATTTTTGGTTTAGGTTTGTTCTTTTTGAAATTTGCATTAGGAATTGGTTCGTTCTTTTTAGGCGTTATGTTAGATTATTTTCAATATGTTCCCGATACCGAATTAAGTAATTTTACGCTAAGTGGAATTCACGGAATTACAACTTTAGCAATGGCAATTCCAGCCATTCTAATTATTGTAATTATGATGAATTATAAATTGACGGAAGAGTTGTATTTGAAGATTAAAAAGAGTTAAATTAACTTTTTTTGTATTGAAAATGGATTGAGTACGCTATTTTATCCAAAATTGAATTCACTAAACCTTCTATCGTAAAAGATTTCAATAATGTCGTTACTTCATTAATTCTCGGTTTTAAACTGCTCATATACGAGGATAATTTCTTATCATCTAAGATGTTTTAAACCGAGAATTGCTGCAAGAATACAAAATTAAAAATCCAACACGTTCTCTTCATTTAATCGACTTAGAGGAATTGGCGTTTTACTCACTTTAAGTTTTACTTCTGGAAGTACGATTAATTCTTCTTTCTCTTGATTCCATTCATTCAAATTTTCAAGACGGACGCCAGCTAAATAATTTGTACTAATATTTCCGGAACCATCATTTGTCGCATTTCCATAATCATTGTGTTCGCTACCGATTAAGACATAATTATCTAATTTTTTATTATAACGATATTTTAATTCATGATCAAAACGCATTCCTTGATGCTTCAAGCTAATGATATTTTTTGTTAATTTTAATTGACTGGTTGGTGCATAGTGAATGAAAAACCCACCGACATTATCACTTTTTGCAGCTAATTCAAATTCTCCTTTATCATTTCCTTCAAAAATCATAATTCGCACATCTTCTGCATCCTGGAAATCCCTGCCATTTTCAGATGCAATCATTATTGCAAAATCTTTATGATTGTCACCATTAAAATCTCCAGTAATTAGATTTTGTGCTTCCCCAGTAGTAACTAATTGAAATCCTTCGGGTATATTTTGAGCAACGATATTATCATCAATAATAACGACAGTTGGTAAATCTGGTTCTATTTGCCCCTGTGCTTCTTGTTGATTTTCTTGTTCTGTATCGGTTTCGCTTGTATTCTCATTACACGCTCCGACAATAAATAATATTGAAAATAATAGAATATATCTTGTTTTCATTGGTTGTATTTTTGGTTTTGAATATTTTTTTCAGTGCAGAAATAACCTGATACTACTTTACATCAAACCACAAGCTAGGTTTTTTTTCCTCAATTTCCACATTTTGGTAATTGATAAAAATCTCTTCTCCGGCTGTAATCACTTGAATACAGTGGATTTGGATAAAATTATTCGGTAAGTCAAAAACGACTTCTGCATTTGGTTCTGGATGATGATTATATAACATTCCGTAGCCTAAAGGCAGACAAGCATTTTCAGAATCATCTGGCAAAAGAAAATAATAATCGTGTATCATCGTTTTATCCAAAAGCTGAATTTCAGATTTTGGTAGAATAATCAAAGGACAAATCTCAATAATATCATCAATCTCAATCGTTTCTGAAGTGAAAATTCCTCGACCTCGTCCTTCTGATTCGGTCATGTAAATTGTTGGTATATGTAACATTTTGGTTTCGTTATTTAGATAATAATAACAGAAGCTTTCCGTCATTTTGATCCGCGTTGGAATAGTAGTTTTTTATAATTTTTGGAAAGGTAACTATTATGGTTTAAAATCAAGTGATTAGGTCTTTCCTCAAAGCTAATTCCAAACCTGCGAATAATAACAAGCGAAACTCACTAATATTCATATTTACGGCATTGGTTAATCCAGTTCTTAGATCGGTTAGCGTATTGAATTTATCATAAAAACGAATTACTTTTAATTGATGAAATAGTAAACTTTCTTCACCGCTAGCGTTTATTTTTACGAAAATTGGAACAGGATTTTGATAAGGCAAATAAAACATATGAATGCCGTGTTCGCCTTTCAGTAAGTCATAAAGGGAATGGTCTTCTGCCGTAATTGTTCTATTTTCTTCATCAATTTTCAAATCTAAATCCAAGCTTTTGAATAATTTTTGATATTGTTCAAATAAGAATTCAATCATTTCATCGCCTTGATTATTGATTTTTGATTCAAAAGAAACTGTGACTTTATCTGCTTTTTGGTTCAAAAAACCTCTCGCTGATAATTCTAAAAAGGCAACATCCAAGTAATGTTGAATAAATTGACTTTGCGTCCTATCAAAAGCTTCAATGCCATAATGATAACCTTCTCGCAATTCCTCGAAAGCATCTTTTTGAAAGAATTTATCATGCATCACTTGACGTTCGTGCACATTAATATTTTTATAATTCCCCTTGATATTGACCCGGACTCGTTTTAGTCGAAACGGAATTAATGGCGGCTCGATGAAGTACGGATTTGAAAGTCCTAACATCGTCGTTTGTAGTGTTTCCTTGATTTCCGAAACCTTATCTTTGAACGCATAAGATTGCCAATCTAAATCATTTCCATCCGTCTGAATAATACGATTTTCATCTTCTTCCTTATCCAAAATGTCTTCAGAAATATCTTCGACAAGGTTTAATAATTTTTTATAAAAACGCTTTGTTTGTTTTTCAAGAGGTATTTTTGGAAGCCAATTATCGGATAGTTGTTCCTCAAATTCTAACGGTAAAATATTGGGAATCAAATTATTATTATCGTAACCAATTTCAAAAATAATGGGTTTATCGGTATAAGTTCCGATAAGTTGATCCGCAGAAAGAGCAGTCAAATCCCGTTCGATTTGTCGCTTCAAAGCTCGTCCGCCCATTTGAGCATCGAAGCCACGACGAGCGACCCATTCCACTGCATCTTGCGAAATATTCAGCAAAGTCGTTCGACGAACAAAACCGTCACGACGTAATAATTCGTCAATTTGTAATCGTGCGATACTTAGGATATGAGGTAATTCTAACGGATTGAAAATAACGATTTTATCAATACGATTAATGAACTCTGGACGGAAATGGTTTTCTACTGCTTTTTGATAAACCGCTGTTTCGTCTCGTTCACTTGTATTAAAACCCAATCGCATTGACGCTTTTCTAGCACCGACATTGGAGGTCATAATAATAATCATATTGGAAAAATCAACCGTTCGTCCCAACGAATCCGTCAATCGGCCATCATCTAAAATTTGTAATAATAAGTCGTGAACTTTCGGGTGTGCTTTTTCGATTTCATCCAATAGCAATACGCCAAACGGACGATAACGAACCTTACCCGTTAATTGTCCTTCTGGATTATAATAATCACCAATTAATCGCTGAACAGCACCGGAATCAATGTATTCATTCATATCAAAACGAATCATTTCCTCCGAATTTCCCATCAGATATTCTGTCAAAACTTTGGCTGCTTGTGTCTTCCCGACGCCAGTCGGCCCAATAAACATAAACGAACTCAACGGTTTATCAGGATTATTTAATTTTGCTTTGACAATATTAATAACATCGGAAAGGCATTCTGCTGCAGCATCCTGACCAATCAAACTATTGGCAATTTTATTCTTAACTTCCTCTTCCTCAAACGTATAATTCTCATCAAAAATATCTTGGTCCATTCCACTGAAATCTTGAAACTCTGCATGGACTTCTTCTGCGTCGATTATTCCAAATTTATGTTTCACCGCCAATTGCCGTAAAATTTTCATCACACTCCCGGGCAAAGCTTTTCGCTTCAAATAATTGCGGTGAATTACGAAGAGTTGGCTAATCGCTTGAATTCCAATTTGACAATTAAAATCTAATTCCAACTGTTTTCGCTGTTTC
>CAWVWD010000346.1:0-5208 GCA_963933585.1 uncultured Saprospiraceae bacterium | reverse complement strand
GTACCACGTAAAGCTTGATCAGCTTTTCGAGGATCAACCCCAAGGCGAACGTGAACGTCCACCGATGCATCGAATCGTGCAATATTTACATCTTTTACTACTTTACACCCTTCATCTAAAGAATATAATTTAGCTGCATCATATTTACCTTCGACGGCTTTTCTTCTTTTTGGAATTTTTGCCATGTTAATTTTTTTGTACAGACATTATTTGCCTGTATTGAGGTAATAGCGTTTAGTATTTTCCTAAACTTCCTTCAAGACTCCCGAACGTCATCGGGAATCTTTACTAGTTTGCTTGTTCCCAAGGTGGTGTACCATCCACAGTAAGTCCCATACTGCGTGCTGTACCTGCTACCATCTTCATTCCAGATTCTACAGAGAAACAATTTAAATCAGCCATTTTATTTTCAGCGATTGCTCTAAGATCATCCCAAGTAACCGAACCGATCTTATCACGGTTAGGAACACCTGATCCTTTCTTTTTCTTAGCTGCTTCTAATAATTGTACTGCTGCCGGAGGAGTCTTAATAACAAAATCAAAAGATTTGTCCTTATAGACTGTAATTACTACCGGCAAAGTTTTCCCCATATCCTCCTGTGTCTTAGCGTTAAAACGCTTACAGAATTCCATGATATTAACCCCTTTTGCACCTAATGCAGGTCCAATCGGAGGTGCAGGATTAGCCCTACCACCTGTAACTTGCAACTTAATAAACGTTTGAATTTCTTTAGCCATTGCTAATGATTTTTGAATATATCGCGTTACAGAATAATTGATTTATTTATGTTATGATTGTTTTTCAACTTGGACAAAGTTTAACTCAACTTCAGTTCCTCTACCAAAAATTTTAACAATCACTTTTATTTTTTTCTTTTCGTCATTAATTTCTTGAATAACACCCACAAATTCATTGAAAGGTCCATCAATAATCTTAATTGTTTCTCCGATAATGAAAGGTTCTTCTAAAGAAACTCCCGTATCTTTTGCCTCATCGACCTTACCGAGTATCCGATTAATCTCAGATTCTCGCATTGGCGTCGGCACTTGTTTTCCAAGGAAATGAATTACATTAGTCATCGTTGCGATAGACTGTGCAATTTCACCGTTTAACTTTCCTTCTTCTGCTTCAATTAATATATAGCCTGGTAAAATGTTTTTCTCTAAAATAACTTTTTTACCATTTCTGATCTTATATACCTTTTCTGTAGGTACAAGGACAGATGTAAGAAAATCATCCCATTTTGAGCGTTTTACCTCAAGTTCAATACGTTCTCTTAGCTTTCTTTCTTTTCCACTAATTACTCTTAAACAATACCAGCGTTTTGCCATGAGAAGTTTTTAATTTTGTTTAGCTACCGTAAATTAATGTCTGCAATATGAAGTTTGAAGCAGAATCCATAGCAAATACTACTAATGCTATAAGTAATGAGGCTACTAACACAAGTATAGAACTACTCTGTAATTCTGCTAATGTAGGCCAAGTTACTTTATTCACTAACTCATTATAGCTTTCAAGTATATAGTCCTTTACTTTTTCCATCGTATTTACTTTAGTAATAAAAAGGCTAATAGCCTGCAAATTGATTTCTGCGGCTATTAACCTTTTTTATTTGCACGGGCAGTAGGACTCGAACCTACAACCTACGGTTTTGGAGACCGCCACTCTGCCAGTTGAGCTATGCCCGTATTAAACATATGTAAAGGAGGCTAAACCTAAGCCCAACCTCCTTATATAACTTTCAATAATACTAAGCAATAATTTCAGTGACCTGACCTGCACCTACTGTACGACCACCTTCACGAATAGCGAAACGTAATCCTTTTTCCATTGCAATAGCATTAATTAATTTTACTTCTAAAGTGACATTGTCACCTGGCATTACCATTTCTACATTTTCTGGTAAACTAATATCACCAGTTACATCCGTTGTACGGAAGTAGAACTGAGGACGGTAACCGTTGAAGAATGGTGTATGACGACCTCCCTCTTCTTTACCTAAAACATATACTTCACATTTGAAGTGAGTATGAGGTTTTACAGAACCTGGCTTACAAACTACCATACCACGACGGATTTGGGTTTTGTCAATACCACGTAACAATAAACCTGCATTATCACCTGCTTCTCCACGATCCAATATCTTACGGAACATCTCAACACCTGTGATAGTAGATTCAATTTTCTCGCCGAAGCCTAAAATCTCTACTTTATCACCTACATTGGTAACTCCTCTTTCTATACGACCAGTTGCAACAGTACCACGACCTGTAATCGTAAATACATCCTCAACAGGCATTAAGAAATCTTTATCAACTTCACGAATTGGTTCAGGAATATAAGAATCGACAGCTGCCATTAATTCTAAAATCTGAGCTTCCGCACCAGCATCATCACCTAATGCTAATAAAGCAGAACCTGCAATTACCGGTGTATCATCACCATTGTAATCATAAGCATCTAACAACTCACGGATTTCCATGTCAACCAACTCTAACATCTCTTCATCATCAACAAGGTCAGCTTTGTTTAAGAAAACAACAAGGCTAGGAACACCTACCTGACGAGCTAATAAAATGTGCTCACGAGTCTGTGGCATAGGACCATCAGTTGCAGCACATACAAGAATAGCACCATCCATCTGAGCAGCACCCGTAACCATGTTCTTTACATAATCGGCGTGACCCGGACAATCAACGTGTGCGTAGTGACGATTCTCTGTCTCATACTCAACGTGTGCCGTGTTAATTGTTATACCTCTTTCTTTTTCTTCAGGAGCAGCATCAATTGAAGCATAATCAGACTTCTTTGCAAGTCCTTTCTTAGACAATACATGAGTAATTGCTGCAGTCAATGTCGTTTTACCGTGGTCAACGTGACCAATTGTTCCGATATTCACGTGAGGTTTACCTCTTTGGAATGTTTCCTTAGCCATCGGTTTATTAGTTTTTGAAAAGTAATGTTAAGATTGTTAAATATTTCCAATTATTCGTGAGCCAATGATGGGAATTGAACCCATGACCTCTTCCTTACCAAGGAAACGCTCTACCCCTGAGCTACATCGGCATCAAAATTAATTGATGCATTCTTAGAAAAACATACAAAAGAAAAGAGGTTGCCCCCTTTTCCCTATTTGCTTTAATTTTGGAGCGGGCGAAGAGACTCGAACCCTCGACCCTCAGCTTGGAAGGCTGATGCTCTACCAACTGAGCTACGCCCGCATATTATATCATGTGAATGATATCGTTGCTTTTTCTTTATAAATTGTGGGGGTGATAGGAATCGAACCTATTCAGACTAAGTCACCAGATTTACAGTCTGGCCCGGCTCTCCAACTCCGGCGCACCCCCAAAAAAAGGCCGAATTAAATTCGACCTGTAATAGAGCCAATGGAGGGATTCGAACCCCCGACCCGCTGATTACAAATCAGCTGCTCTGGCCAACTGAGCTACATTGGCATGACCTATTTTGTTTGTTGTCCGACTCTATCTTTCTAGAATCAATCTTATCGGTTTCCCGAAATCGTCCGCAAATTTACAACTCTTTTTCGGAATTCAAAATTTTTATGCAAAATTTTTAATTATTTTTTTTTGAGTTGTTCCTCTACTTCTATAAGTAAAGGTTTGTGAGCCGCAAAGATAGGCGCACAAACCTTTTTTTCAAATATTTTTCAATAATTTTTCAATAATTCTTGAAATTAACTGCGTAATCTCTCTTTATGTTTAATCAATTGGCGGCGTAAAGCTTCCACGGATGAGTCTATAGCTGCTTCAAAGCTCTTATCCGTTTCTTTTGCAATTAAAACCGAACCTGGTACTTTTAATTTGATTTCTGCAACTTTATCTCTTACCTGTCCACTATTCTCTAATTTTAACATTACATCCGCCATAATAATCTGGTCATAAAACCGCTCTAACTTTTCTAATCTTTGCTCAATGAAGTCCGTCAACTTGACATCCGCATCGAAATGGATTGATTGCGTTTGTACTTTCATAGTTTAATTATTTAAAATTTACAATTACATAATTCATATAATGAATCATGTATTTTAATTTGTAGTTATTAGTTAGTCGCTAATTCATTAATAAGTGAACTACTATAAAGTGTCTATTTTGGCAAAAGGTTATTATGTGTCATTTCTATCTATTATTGAAAACACCCTGTTTTTTCTATTAAAAATTAAATTGTACTAATAGACAATTCAATAATTCCACAGAGAAGTATACATTCAAGTTTGAAACAAATAGACTTTTGCTATTTTCATTATGTAATGAACTAATTAATTATTAGCGAATAATATCTTCAATTTGATTACTTGCTTTAGGATGTGCCTTTAAATATGCTTTTTTTAGCTTATTTAAAGTCGTATGTGTATAAATTTGTGTTGCAGCTAAACTTTCATGTCCTAATAGTTCTTTTATCGCATTTAACGCTACACCATTATTTAATAAGTGTGTTGCAAAAGAATGTCTTAATATATGAGGACTTTTTTGCTGAACCGTCGTGAAATTTTCCAAAAATCCTTTTACGATATTGTAAATCGCCTTTGCGTAAAGTGGTTTCCCTTTTTTTGTTAAAAAGAAATGGTCATCCTCTGTACCATAATCTGCCACTCTTATTTCCCAATACCTCTTCAGATGTTCTATTAACTGTTTTTCGATAGGAATAATTCGTTCTTTATTCCTTTTTCCCGTTACTCTAATATATCGCTGTTCGAAATAAAAACTTGAAATCGTTAAGGACATTAACTCTGAGCGACGCATTCCGGTAGCATAGAATAATTCAATGATTGTTCTATCCCGTAATATGATGAAATTTTCGGTCTCTCCAAAACTATTTAATAATTCTTCAATTTCTGACTCTTTGACAAAAGATGGAATTCGCCCTTGCTTTTTTGGTGTAATCAATCCTTTTGTTGGGTTTACAAAGGCTTCCGGAGATACCGTTTGAATAAATTTGTAAAAAGATTTTACACTGGCAACTTTTCTATTAATCGTTGAATTTGTTTTTTCATCTCTTAATAAGGCTACAATCCATGAACGAATATAAGTTAACTCCACCTCCATTAAATTATTCAAAGCATACGTTTCTTTAATAAATGTTTGAAATTCATTCAAATCATTTTTATAAGCCGTTATTGTATGTACTGAATAACGTTTTTCGTACGTAAGATAATTTATGAATCGTTCTATTGTCATACATTTTAG
>CAWVWD010000345.1:0-5230 GCA_963933585.1 uncultured Saprospiraceae bacterium | reverse complement strand
AATTACATTTGAATATAAATCATCCACTTTGACGAGTTAAAAATTTCTCTTGCCGATTTCATAAATAACGCCGATTTTTAATTTTCAGATTTCAAAGTCAACTTATTGATTTCTATAATTTGTGTTATCAGCTAAATCTGCAAGAGGAATTTCAACTAAATTTTCCGAGTTTTCGGTAACGGAATATAAGTCGAATCGCCTGGAACTTTCGGAAACTGCTTATTTTCCCAATCATTTTTGGCTTGTTCTAATCGTTCTTTGGATGACGAAACGAAATTCCAGAATAAATATCTCGGTTCATCCAGCGGTTTTCCACCGAATAAAAGTAATCTCGTATTCGCTTCCAATGTGATGAAACATTCATCTTCCGTTTTAGAAATCAGCATTTGTCCAGCTTCGATGACTTCTGTTCCATCGGTTACTTTTCCTGTAGTTACGACAAACGCAATTTCACCATTGAGTTGACTTTTAATATCCAAATCTGTTTTTTTAGTCGCCTGAATATCAATCATAAATAATGGCGAATAGACTGGTAATGGAGATTTTCGACCATAACCTTCTCCAGCAATCAAAGTCATTTTTAAACCGTTCTCCTCCCAAGTTGGTAAATTTTCCTTGCTAACAAAATCAAACCTTGGCTGAATTTCTTCATGCGATTTCGGCAAAGCAACCCAAACTTGATACCCATGGATATTATGAATTCCACCATTTCGAAGACGTTTTGGTGTCCGTTCTGTATGTGAAACGCCGGAACCTGAAGTCATAAAACCAACGTCACCGGCGCTAATAATTTGCTCTGCTCCAGTACTATCTTTATGTTCGATTTCACCTTCTAATAGATAAGTCAAAGTTGATAAACCAATATGTGGGTGTTGATCTACATCCATATATTTTCCTACTGAGATTTGAGAAGGTCCCATGTGATCAATAAAGGTGAATGATCCAACTTGTCGCTTTTTACGAAAAGGTAAAAGTCGTCCGACCATAAAGTCTCCAATATCGGCAGTACGCTCCTCTACCATCATTTTATTATTCGCCATGATTTTAGTTTTATTGATAAAAGTATTCCTTTTTTTAAAAGGTTTAATAACCTTTTAAAGTTTACCAATATTAGAAATATTCTCGAATCCGTTTAAATTCCTTACTTTGCAAATATTCTAATAACGTGCTTATTACTCGAGGAATCATCAGATATTATAAAACTAAAGTGCCAAATATTTAATAATCAACAATTAATAATTGAAATGCGATCTTTCATTTTTATACTAATCAGTACCGTATTTTTGGTAGCGTTCAAGAACGGAGAAAAAACATATCCGACGACAGATTTTCGTTCACCAATTGATTTTCCGATTAAAATTTCGGGGACATTTGCAGAGCTTCGACCAAACCATTTTCATGGAGGACTGGATATAAAGCCGAGTAAACGAAACAAGCAGGGCGATGCAATTATTGCCATTGGAGAAGGCTATATTTCCCGAATATTAATTTCTGCCCATGGTTACGGAAATGCCCTGTACGTAACGCATCCGAACGGCTATACGTCCGTTTATGCACATTTACAAAAGTTTACGCCCAGGATTACGGAATATGCAAAAAATCGACAATATGCGAATCAAAGTTTCGAATTTGATGAAATGCTTGATCCTGCGGAATTCCCGGTTTCTAAAGGGGACCAAATCGCTCACCTAGGAAATACAGGAGGCTCGTTAGGTGCTCATTTACATTTTGAAATACGAGATACGAGAACCGAAATTGCTATTAATCCACTTTATTTTGGTTTCAATATTTTGGATGACAGAAAACCATTTTTACAACAATTGAAAGTTTATGAACTCAATCATAATCATGAAACGACGAATGCTAAAACATATAATATTCGGAATGTAGATGGTCAATATCAAGTGCAACCGTCAATTTTGGAAATACCATCGAATCAAATCGCAATCGGTGTGAAAGCGTATGATAATATTTCGGGAACGAGTAATGCAAACGGGATATTTTCAATGGATATTTTTCGAGATGATTCATTGGTTTATCGGTTTGAAATGGAGAAAGTATCGTATAAAGAAACTCGATATTTGAATGCACATTTGGATTATGGTGCTTGGTTTAATAAGAAAGGATATATAAATCGAGGTTATCGCTTGAAAGGAAATCATTTAGGAATCTATAAATATTTGGCGAATGACGGCGTGATTCAACTATCAAATAGTCCAAGTCGAATTGTAGTGATTATAAAAGATTTTAAAGGAAATGAAAGCACATTAAGTTTTCAAGTTAAAAAAGCAGCAACACTAAATACGCTCGACGGCAATATCTTTAATTATATCTTTCCATATAATGAGGCAAGTATCGTGCAGCGAAGCGACTTAGAATTATACTTTCCAGATAGCAGTTTTTATGAGAATATTTATGCGAATATTCAGATTGGAAATGATCGTTCTGATTACATTTATTCAGCTACCTATCATATTCATGATGATAAAATTCCTATTCACCGAAATTATCAAATTAAGATAAAATTACAACGTCCAATTGAGGATTCATTGAAATCGAAATTATACATTGGTAAATGTATAAAAGGTAAAAGTCGTTATATCGGAAATAAATGGGACGGCGAATGGATTGTGGGAGAAGCTCGAAGTTTTGGAGATTATGCCATTTTATTAGATACGATTCCGCCGACAATTACGATTCGAGATTTTAATGGTGAGAAAGAACGTTCTTCTCGATTGGGTTTTAAACTTTCGGATAAGGGAACTGGAATTAAAACCTATAATGCCTGGGTAGATGGGGAATGGATTTTAATGAAATATGATGGAAAACGGAATATGATTTATCATGAATTCGATGAACGAATTACGGAAGGAAAACATGAGTTGAAAGTAGCTGTCACAGATTTGAGTAATAATGAAACGACTTTTAAAGGCATTTTCATTAGATAATCAAAACGTCACATTTAGATTGTTTTTCTATAAAAAATAGATGGAATAATGAAAGATAATTTGACTAATAAGTCTTTCAATCTGTTATGTTGTAAAGCATAACGAAAAATATAAAAATTATAGTATAAAATAAGTTTGAGTAAAAATATTAGAAAATGGTATCAATAAAAGGTTGATAATTGTTACATAGTTTTTTTGAATTTTGAGCCAAAAAGGGACTAATAAATTTTATTGACGAATAGTATTTCTAATTATTTTTAATATATTATAAATTATTATACCAAATATTATTCTATTATTGATAAGTAAATATTAAAAAAAATGATACTTACTAAGTATTGTTAATCAGGTAATTAAATTATTTAATTAATATCATAGGAGACTTTTTTTAATTAAATTTAAATGTTTTTATCCTATAAGAAATAATACAAAATTCACATTTTTTTGTTTATTGCGAAATAAATAATGGATGAATTAAGAATAAGTATAGGAAATAGATAAAATAATTGTGACATTAATTTTGGGAAAGCGTTTTGAATAGCTTATTTTTGTTAAGGTATAAGATTTGCCAATAAAACACGTCACATTTAAAGTATGAAACATCTAATAGAAATTTCCAGAATTGTTACTAAAAAGAAGGTTAAAAAGATAGAAATATTTGATGATCATTCTTTAAAGCATAAGAATTCTAAGTTCAATGAGTTCTATGAAGCCTTAATGGCAGGAAGATTTAAAAATGACCGTGATGCAGCTACGTTTTTGTATGCTTGTAGTCCGACGGATGATAAATATCGTCAGTTAAAATCTCGTTTTAGGAAGCGTTTATTGAATACATTATTCTTTTTGGATGTTAATCTCCCTTCGACTTCTTCTTACGATAGAGCGTATTTTTCATGTAATAAAGATTGGACTTTAGTCAAAATTTTATTGTCTAATAACGCTCAACACACAGCAGCGAGTTTGGCTCGTCAATTATTAACAACGGCTTTAAAATTCAAATTTGCGGATGTAATCGTGAATTGTTCACGTATTTTGCGTCGTTATGCAGCACTTCAAGGAGACGAAAGACAATATGAAACTTACGATCAGTATAGCAAGCAATATCAAGATATTTTGGATGCTGAAATCCGCTCAGAGGAATTCTATCAACGTGTAACGATGAATTATCACAAACCTTCTCATAAGAATCAAAACTTAGAGGAGAAGATTGATATCTATTGTAATGCTTTGGTCGGTTTGTCAGAGTCTTATGATTCGCCGATTATCTTTTATAATATGTATTTGGTTTGGGCGTATCGTTACGAAATGTTGGATGATTATAATAGTGCGCTACAAGTTTGTAATAATGCAGAACAGTATATTGAAGATAATCCTCGTTATTATCAAGATGATAAATTAGCCACTTTCCAATTGAAAAAAATGAATGCGTATTTGCATTTACAAGATTATAAAAATGGAAAAGTAAACGCTGAAAAATGTTTGCAATCGTTTCCTGAGGGAAGTGATACTTGGTTTACTTTCATGGAGTATTATTTACTATTAGCAATGCATACAGATAATTATATTAATGCATTGGCGATTTATAGAAAGGCTTCAAGTCATTCAAAATTCAAAAAAATAACAGGAACAGAAAAAGAGAAATGGAATGTATACGACATGTATTTGAATTATATCATTGAATCGGAAGGTGCGAGTAATCCAATCCTTCGAGCTCAAAGACGTAAGACTTTCCGCCTTTCAAGATTCTTAAATGATTCGATTTTATATCCAAAAGAACAGCGAATGTTCACGGTTCATTTATTGATCGCTCAAGTATTATTTTTGGTTGAAAAAAATAGTTATTCGGCCGCAACAGAGAGAATTGATAGATTGAAAAATTACGCAAATCGGCAATTGAAAAAAGAAGACTATTTCCGTACGATTCAGTTTATCAGATTGTTACAGCAGTTAGCAAAAGTCGATTATCGCTACGAAAGTCTAAGTAATGTCGAGAAATATTACAATCGCTTAATCGAACAACCATTTAAATACCGAGGTTTGTTACATGAAATCGAAGTGATTCCGTATGAAAAGTTATGGAATATGATTTTGGAAAGAGTTAGAAAATAGTAGGTTGTTTGTGGTTATTTGTATTAAAAATGAAAAGGGTCGGATGCTTTTAAAGCGTCCGACCCTTGTTATATCAATGACAATCGTAAACGATTATTGTCGAGGTTATCCTTTATAAAAGGGTAATTTTACAATTTTCGCCTTAATCTTCTTGTTACGAATTGCAATGTTAA
>CAWVWD010000344.1:0-5251 GCA_963933585.1 uncultured Saprospiraceae bacterium | reverse complement strand
AATCAAGCTCAAATTGATTGGGTGAAATCTGGTTCGGCGTTGAATAAGATTCGGGAGGAATTGGCATAAATGTAGGGCAAACGGCATCGCCTTTGCCGCATAAAAATAAATATATTGAAAGGGTTTCATCGGTTGGTGAAGCCCTTTTTTGTATTGTAAATAGATACAGTTTTATCGTATCTTTTATTGGTTAAGTTATCAATTCTTCCAAAACAACTTCCGCATCAACAACCTCATTCGCATACGAATTTCTCACAATTCCATGATTCGTAATAAAAGTCAAAAAGACTTGCTTTTTTGTCCCTATAAAGGTTATGAATCATTGGCGTTTTGACATAGATAATACCAAATATAAACATCAATCATCCTTATTTAAAACCAATTTTTCAAAATCACTTTTCCCCAAACCCGTCAAATATGGAAATAACATCGACAATAAAATAATCGCTTGTTTATCAATATACTCCTCATTGATTGCTTGTTTTTGATACAAGGAAGAAGTGTATAACCAAGTATTACTAAAGCTTATCATTCGTTCAATTAAAAAATCATACTCATTTTTGAAAGTTGATTTTTTTAATAAATTTTTATTAATCATTATGTTGAATAAGAAATGAGAACCTTCCTTTCGCTTTTCGTAAGCATTTTGAAAATGAGTTTTAATTTTATCATTTTGCATTAATATATTATATAAATCCGTCCAAAAAAATTGATAGGAAACCATTCGTTCCATACTTGTTTTAATATCAGATTTAATCATTTCTAAGGAAATTTTCTGATTTTCTAATTGTTCAATTCGTTCATCGAATACCGCAACCATTTCAAAATATAGCGCTTCTAAAATAGCTTCTCGCTTTTTGAAATGATAATTCAGGTTTCCTGAACTCATCTTCAATTCCATCGCAATCATGCGAATCGTCACTTGACTATATCCGAATTTATTAAATAAAAATCTTGACGTATCTAAAATTTTTTCTTTTGTATTTCTCATTAGTAAACTTGTCCTAATTAAAACATTTTAGTAAATTTGTCCTAAAATTAATAAAAATGGAATCATTGTTTAAATCAGAAGTTGGGAAAAAGGAAATTTTTAGTCTTTATGACGGAAAATTAGCCGAACTGAATATTGATTATAAGTACGAAACGGTGGAAACGAGTTTTGGAAAAACAAATATTATCGTTACTGGAGATGCTTCAAATCCGCCATTAATTATTGTTCACGGTTCAAATGGCTGTGCACCAATTGGTTTAGAAACTTATCCTAACTTGAGCAAAAAATATCAAGTTTTTGCAGTCGATGTATTGGCACAACCGAATAAGAGTGCAGAAACGAGATTATCAATGAAGGATAATTCTTATGGAAAATGGCTGAATGAGATTATTATAAATTTAGACCTTAAAAACGTGGTACTTGCAGGCTTTTCGTTTGGCGGCTTGATTATTCTAAAGACTTTATTAGCGGACGAAACGAAGGTAAAAGAAGTGTTTTTGGCAGCACCAGTTTTTATTGTCAGTGGAAATCCATTGAAAGCATTATTCAAAATTTTCATTCCAATGAAACGATATATGAAAACGAAAAAGGTGAAGTACGTTGAGAAATTCTTAACCGAATTATTTACGGATAAAGATGAATTTGCAATCAAATTTCTATCAAAAGTATTTTTACATTTTGAAATGGATTTTACGCCAGTTCCGGTTATTAATAAAAATGATGCAAATAAAATCAAAACACCGATAACATTAATTGCTGCAAAATATGATTTACTATTTCCAGGAGAAAAAATGATTAAAAGAGCTTCCAAAATATTTCCGTCACTCAAAAAGACAATCTTACTCGAAAACTCAAAACACGTTCAGAATAGAACGGATAATGCAAAAATTGAAAGTTTAATCTTAGGATTCGAAATTTAAAAAGGAGATAAAATAGCATTTTTTTCACTTGACGATTGACTTTAACTAAGATATATTAAGACGTAAAATAATCTAACTTATTTCACAGTTAAATGTCTTTGAAAAATAAACTACTAAATAGCAAACAACAGATGAAAATATCTAAAAATCTCCTTTATACTTTCGGAATTTGTATGATTTTCTTGGTCTCTTGGAATATTCCTACCATATTGGAAAGCGATGAAACCACACAATCAGAGCGGATTGATAGCGAAGAGAATATTGACCAAAGAAAAAAGAAAGTTTATAAAGGAACCGCAACGTATTATCACAATAAATACCACGGTCGAAAAACAGCAAGCGGAGAAAGGTACAACAAAAAGAAATACACGGCAGCCGTTCGAATGAATAAAATCAAAGTGCCTTTTGGAACTATTATCGAAGTGAAGAATTTACAAAATGGAAAAACAGTTCGAGTGAAAGTTAATGATAAAATGCCTAATAAATCTTCTGCAATCGTTGATTTATCTCGAAAAGCAGCGAAAGATATTGGATTAATTGAAGCCGGAAGAGCAAAAGTTGAAGTTCGAATTGTGAAAAAATAATTCGTTCGTTAGTAAATTCAGACAGGACGGGTTTTGAAAGCCATCCTGTCTTCTGCGTTGGTGCGTTTAATTTTGCTTTAACGATAAAATAGTTCATCCCTTATAATTTCATTATTTCAAAAATGACTACTTCTTATTCAACCATTTTGATACAAACGGCACTTTATTTTCTTGCAGGAATTCCTTTAAGAACGCCATATTTTCTCGTACTTGCCGATACGGAATGTAAATCGAACGACGAGCGACGATAAACATATAAATCATCACAACGATGTAAGAAAGAATTGTCGCATAGGCTGCTCCAATCGCTCCAAACTGTAATATTAGATAATAGTTAAATAAGAGATTCAATACGATATTGATAAAAGCGACTAATAATAACGCTTTCGTCTTTTTCATATAATGAACCTGACCTGAAAATAAGGAGTAAGCACCAAAGAAAAAATAGGCTACCGCAACCCAAAAGACATATAAGTTTCCTGCTGCAAACTTTTCATCTATCAAAAACCTAAAAAATAATGGACTAATAATCGTCAAACCTATTACACAAAATCCCAAGACGATTAAAAAAGCATAACTCATTAATGCGACTTTCCGCTTTCCTCGTTCATCGTTTTTACTTAATATTTCATACAAAAACGGATTAAATGCTGCGGTAAAAGCCATCACAACAATCAGGATAATCGAACCAATCGTATAACCGACATGATAAACACCCATTTCATCCAAACCAACCATTTTTTCGATAAAAATCCTATCAGAAAAGTTAATAACCATCGAGCTTAGCGTAAATGGAATAACAGAACCGCCATAAAGTAAAGCATCTTTAATATGCACTTTTTTAATTTGTTTCGTTGCTAATTTCCATTTATTAATAAAGTAAAATCCTACTCCTGCAAATGTCAAATTTGTCAAAACAACAGCTACGACTCGCCCTTCCCATTTCAGTGTAAAGATGATGACTAATAAAAGTGACAATGCAAAAATTAAGATGGTATAAGCAATATTAAAACCAGCATAATGCATCGTAAGGTTTTTACTACGAAAAAGCATCAATACTAACTGTATGAGAAATAGACAAAAACCTCCGATTGGTAAAATAGGAATCCAATAACTCGGCAAGCTCATTAAATCCGAAAGTCGATAACGAAATATAAATAATACTAAAGTACTCACAAACAGTAAAATAACTGGTGTCAACATGGCCGAACTAAAATAAGAACGGAATAGTTTCGGTGGCATTTTAAAAAATTCAATCGCAACTGCATTTGTCGCCCCGACTTGTAAAAGCACTGAAAATAGTCCAATATAAATGAGTGCCAAACCCATTGTACCTGTTTCTGCTTTTGTCAAATAATACGTTAATATTATTGCCAAAGGAAATTCAATACCTTTTTGGATAAATCCTGCAATGGTATAAATCGAAATGGATTTTATGACTTTCATTTATTAGAATATGACGTGTTCATAATGATTTATTTGAAACCTAAAGACGATTCTCAGTCGAAGCTATTCGATGACAACTCCATATTATAAAAACAAAAGTAGATCGTTTTTATAATTTATGAAACCTGTTCTACTTTTTAACGAAATATTTTAATGATGAATGATAAATATATTCTGATTTTTTTCGTCTAAAATCTATTTTTATAATATTTATTTGAGCCAATTAGCAATAAATAGATATTTGAGTACAGAAAAAAATGATAAATTTCGTTGTTCTGCGAAAATTTAGGAAATTGAATTACATAATGAATAGAAAAAAATAGATATTTGTATTATAATAGGAGTAGATCGTGAAACTTTTTTCTACATTCACCGATTATACCTATATTAGCATTTTAAGATACTCATTATCAATGAGTTTTTTAATATTTATTTTTAATAAAAACTATCAGATTGGCAAAAAGAAGAAGCAAATTTACACCACGAGTTAAAGAACCAGAATATAATATCAATAGGAGAATTCGAGTTACTGAAGTTCGTATCGTAGGTAGTAACCTAAAAGAAATTAGTGATAAGTACGGTCAAACTATTGAATCGGGAATTTATCCTACAAAACAAGCCCTTGCTATCGCAGAAGCTGTTGAGATGGATTTAGTTGAAATTTCAGCAAAAGCAAAACCTCCTGTTGCTCGAATCGTCGATTACAGTAAGTTCCTTTACGAAAAGAAAAAACGTGAAAAGGAAATTAAGAGTAATGCTCAAAAAACGGTAATTAAGGAAATTCGTTTTGGTCCAAATACGGATGATCATGATTTTCAGTTCAAGTTACGTCATGCTGAGAAATTCTTGGAAGAAGGTGCAAAAGTAAAAGCTTTTGTTCAATTCCGAGGTCGTTCTATCGTGTTCAAAGAACGTGGTGAATTATTACTACTTCGCTTTATCGAAGCACTAACAAAAATCGGACAACCAGAAGCCTTACCAAAAATGGAAGGTAGAAGAATGTTCGTATTTGTCGCTCCGAAAAAAATACCTAAAAAGGTTGTGAAATCATCTAAGAAAGATGGAGACAAATCTAAGAAAGTAGCAAAAAATACTCCTGAAGAAGTGAAAACAGAAACTCCTGTGAAGATAGAAGCTGTGACTCCTAACGAAGTGAAAACAGAAACTCCTGTGAAGGTAGAAGCTGTGACTCCGGAAGAAGTACAAGCAGAAACTCCTGAAAAGGTAGAAGCTGTAACTCCAGAAGAAGTACAAACAGAAACTCCTGAAAAGGTAGAAGCTGTAACTCCAGAAGAAGTACAAACAGAAAC
>CAWVWD010000343.1:0-5268 GCA_963933585.1 uncultured Saprospiraceae bacterium | reverse complement strand
CCAATCCAAAAACAACGCAATATCGAAATCATTATTTTGATGCGTTTGCCCTTTTAGAATTCTGCAACTGCGAGATTCAAAATTACTTATTACTACATTAGAACGATAAATAATTTATATTTCACTTACCTTTGTTTAATGGCATCAAAAAGAGAAATATTTTTACAATCAATTGCTCAGACAAGTGAATTTCCGTTAGGATTGGAAATTACGAAAGGCGAAGGCGTTTATTTATATGATAAATCAGGCAAGGAATATATAGATCTTATCGCCGGAATTTCGGTGAGTAATTTAGGACATTGTCATCCAGCAGTAGTAAAAGCTGTTCAGACTCAAGCAGCGGAATTCATGCATACGATAGTTTATGGTGAATTTATTTTATCGCCACAAGTAGAATTAGCCGAACTATTGACCGCTCAATTACCAAATTCTTTAAACAGTATTTATTTTGTTAATTCAGGAAGTGAAGCGACCGAAGGTGCGATGAAATTAGCCAAACGCTTTACAGGTCGAGCAGAATTTGTATCCGCTTACGATGCTTATCATGGCAGCACGCAAGGCTCAATAAGCTTGATGAGTGATAAATTCTTTACACAACCTTACCATCCTCTTTTGCCAGGAATCAAGCATATTCATTTTAATAATGAAGCTGATTTAAAAACAATTACGGAAAAAACGGCTGCGGTTATCGTAGAGACGGTTCAAGCCGAATCCGGTGTTAACCCTCCTAAAAATGATTACCTCAAAAAACTGCGTCAACGTTGTGATGAGACCGGAGCATTATTAATTTTCGATGAAATCCAAGTCGGTTATGGTCGGACAGGTTCGCTATTTGCTTTCGAGCAATACGATATCGTTCCCGATATTTTGTTATTGGCCAAAGGAATGGGTGGCGGAATGCCAATCGGAGCATTTGTGGCAAATCGAGAAGTCATGAAGGTTTTGTCTTACAATCCACTTTTAGGTCATATTACGACTTTCGGTGGTCATCCGGTGACTTGTGCGGCTGCATTAGCCACGCTAAAGACATTATTAGAAAATGATTACATTCAACAAGTAAAGGTAAAAGAACAATTATTCAGAAATCTATTGCAACATAAAGCAATTAAAGAAATACGAAGTGCAGGCTTAATTATGGCCGTTGAATTAGCAGATTTTGCGACCATTCAACGAGTTATTAAAAGCTGTATTGAAAAGGGTTTGATTACAGACTGGTTTTTATTCAATGATAAATGCTTGCGGATTGCTCCGCCTTTAATTATTTCAACTGAAGAAATTGAGGCCGCTTGTCATATTATCTTGGAAAGTTTAGACGAATTGTAATACAAATTTGAGTATCTATATATAAAAATATCTATTTTTGTATTGTACAGTTTTATCTAATCACACACATATATGAAAGAGTCATTAGAAAGTCGTTATAATATTGCTTTTTTAGAAAAAGGGACGGAAGTCCTTCGTGCAATTGCACATCCTATCCGATTGACGATTATTGACCTTTTGTTTCGCAATGATAAATTATCTGTAACTGAAATTTACGAAGCGTTAAGTATAGAACAGGCCATTGCTTCTCATCATCTGAGAATCTTAAAAGATAAAGGCGTTGTTTCTTCTCGAAGAGATGGAAAAAAATCGTATTACTACTTATGTTCTAATGACTATCATATCATTATTGAAGCATTAGAAACTTTATTTATGAATTAATAACTTGAAAAGGAACACGGATTTAACGGATGAAAACAGATTTAACAGGTTTTTTATTTTATTAAATCCGTTCAATCCTTTTTAAGTCCATTCAATCCGTGTTTCTTTTTTAAGCCTCCAAGTTCCTTTTCTGATGTTGTTTATAAAAAATAAACGCAGTTGACAAACCGGTAATGACAAATCCAATCGCTACTAACTGAGCTTGTGATAAATTGAAAAGTGCTTCATAACGATGATTTACACGAATCGTTTCTATTGAAAAACGTTCGACTCCATTGACGATCAAATAAAATGAAAACATCAATCCCCAAACTTTCACTCGTTTTCTAATCATCCAAAAAGTTAGAAAAAGCACGGACATAATCAACATTTCGTAAACAGACGTTGGAAAAACGCCTTGTGGCAACACGTTACAAAACTCATCCGTATAATACATTCCATTGCAATTTTCCATCGGAATTCCCGACCTAATTACATTATTTGGGTAATTATAAGACCACAACCAATCTGGCATCCAAGACATTGGTTTCGCTGCGATATTCACAATTCCCCAGTCGCCATCCCCAGAAAAATGACATCCCAGACGACCATTTCCATAACCAAGTAACAAAGCAGGAGCCGCAGCATCCATTAAATGCAATGGATTCATTTTTTTCATTCTCGCGTAAATATAAAGGGAAATAAATCCACCTAATAAACCGCCATAAATCGCAATTCCACTCCCAGAAAATAAAACACCAAGAGGATCTTTCAAGAAATCTTGCCAAGTTTCCGGTTCAATAATCGCCAAAATCTTAGAACCTAAAATTCCAAAAATTGCAGCAATAACAACCATATCGCCAATTAAATCATAGGGCTTCTTTTCAATCGTTTCCTTTTTCAATCCTTTTTTACGAATCTCCATATATTTCGCTCCAGCCATAATTCCGCCCAAAAGCAAACCACCCAGAATCGAACCTTCTGCACTAAATACAAACGCTTGAGGATCACCCACGAACTTACTATAATCCAACGCAATATCTAATAATTTATATCCAAATATAAAACCGATTATTCCATTAATAATCATATCATATTGCGGATTAATAGTAACCGAAATATCTCTTACTAAGCCGTCCTCATATTTTCGCTTCAGCTCTTTATAAATGATTACCGCTCCAATAACGAACGTAATCGCAAGGAATAAACCATAAGTTTGAATGACCGAAAATAACATCGGAGCATCCCAACCTGTCAACTTTTTTATAATAAAATGTACATTTGGATACATGGCGTTTTTTATATAATTTTTTTAAGAAAATTTATAATCTGGACAAATTTAGGAATATTTCAAACTTTGTCATTTTTACAATGTGAATAATAATGAATTCTTATTGATTATTTAACAAAATGGGTATCTCCCTAAATCCGTTTTAATAGGATAAAAAGTTATGAGCTTAAAATAAAAGTTATTCTATAAATCAAGAACCAACAACTTTTTAATCAATAAACAGTTTTTAATTATAAAGCATCTGTATGAAAGAGCATCCAATTATATTATTTGATGGCGTTTGTAATCTCTGTAATGGAGCTGTACAATTTGTAATCGAACGAGATAAGAATCAACGTTTCCGCTTTGCGTCTTTACAATCTAAAACAGGACAGGAATATCAACAAAAAGCAGGTTTATCTTTAGATAGAATTGATACGATTCTTTTAGTTGAAAATGGAAAAATTTATCAGAAATCAACGGCAGCATTACGAATTGCAAGACATTTAAATGCCTTATGGTCGATCATGTATATTTTCATTATTGTGCCAGTATTCATACGAGATGGCATTTATGATTTTATTGCGAAGAATCGTTATCGTTGGTTCGGAAAACAAGATAGTTGTTGGATGCCAACACCAGATTTAAAATCTCTATTTTTGGATTGAAGTGAAAACTTGCAACCCGTCAAACCAATTTACCAAGTGTAAATCCCAACCAAATTGCCAATAAACAAATAATTGTATTACCGAAAACATTCAAAACGCCATAAACAATATCGCCGTTTTGAAAAAGCTGAAAGGTTTCACTTGAAAAAGTGGAAAACGTAGAAAACGCACCACAGAACCCAATCATAAATAATAATCGGTACGCTTCGTTCATTTGGTTTCGTAAACTGAAATACAGCAAAAAACCTAAAAGAATACAACTTAGAATATTTGACGTTAACGTCGCAAAAGGAAAATTTTCAGAGTAAGGTGCAATCATTTTTGCAATTCCGAACCGAGATAAACTACCTAAACCGCCGCCAATAAAAACTAATATAAATTGCACCTTACTTTTTAATTAAAAATTAGAAATTAGAAATTAGGAATTATAGAATCAGTCATTCCTAATTCCATATTCCTAATTTCTAATTTCTAATTATATTTTACTTGTTTGCCAATTGTCCACAAGCCGCATCAATATCCTTACCACGACTTCTTCTCACCGTAATTCCGACATTATGCTTTCGCAAATATTGAGCAAACTTATCAATCTTAACCGCATCCGCTTTTACAAACGGTGCATTATCAATCGGATTATATTCTATTACATTGACCTTCGCAGGAATACGACGACAAAGTCTCAATAAGTTTTTCGCATCTTCAATACTATCATTAAAATTCTGAAAAGCGATATATTCAAACGTAATTCGATTCTTCGTGGTTTGATAAAAATAATCCAACGCATCTGTCAACGTTTCTAAATTATTAGATTCATTAATCGGCATAATTTCGTTACGCTTCGTATCATCCGCAGCATGAAGTGACAACGCCAAATTGAACTTTACGTTATCGTCCGCCAATTTCCGAATCATCTTCGCAATACCAGCCGTACTCACCGTAATTCGTTTTGGTGACATATTCATTCCATCAGGCGACGTAATCAGTTCAATACTTCGCATCACAGGTTTATATGCCAAAAGCGGTTCGCCCATTCCCATGTAGACGATATTCGTCAAAGGATGATTGAATACTTCCAAACATTGCTCATTCACCATTTGAACTTGATCATAAATTTCTCCCGGTTCAAGATTTCGACGCAATTTCATTCTTCCAGTCGCACAAAAAGAACACGTCAAACTACAACCGACTTGCGAAGACACACAAACCGTATAACGATTAACCGATGGAACAGGAATCAAAACGGCTTCAATCAAATGTCCATCATGCAAACGAAAACGAGTTTTAAGCGTTCCGTCCGAACTTTTCTGCGACATATCTTCCACGATTGGTAAAATATCGAAATTTTCCACTAAAATTTCTCGCAATGATTTCGACAAATTCGTCATCTCCTCAAAGGATCTTACCCCTTTCTGCCAAAGCCATTCGTAAACCTGGTTTGCACGAAATTTCTTTTCGCCCATTCCAATTAATACTTCCGTTAATTGGTCTTTTGTTAATTTACGAATATCTTGTTTTACTGCTATGTTTGTCATCCTGCAAAATTACAACTAAAAGTTTTAAGGGACGAAGTTTTAAGGGACGAGGTTTTAAGGTTTTAAAGAAAATAGGAGAATGAAAAGACTATTTAACATATTATTCATCATTATA
>CAWVWD010000342.1:0-5280 GCA_963933585.1 uncultured Saprospiraceae bacterium | reverse complement strand
AACGAAACTTATACGGAAGAACAGCCAGAAGCTGTGGCAGAGACAACGCCACAAAATAGGCCACCAACGAAGCCGCGGGTAAACGAAACTTATACGGAAGAAGAGCCAGAAGTTATGGCAGAGACAACGCCACAAAATAGACCGCCAACGAAGCCGCAAGTAAACGAAACTTATACGGGAGAACGACCAGAAGTTATGGCAGAATCAACAGAACAGAATAGGCCACCAACGAAGCCGCGGGTAAATGAGACTTATACAGAGGAACAATCAGAAGCTGAAAATAAACCGACAAAACCAATAAAACCAACGGTAGCAAATAGACCTGAAAACGCTGAAAATTACAGTGAAGAAGGTTCAAAAGTGATTGCTTTTGAGGAATTGAGTTATGCTGAAAAGCAAATTGGTGGTGTATTCTGGGTAGATGGGAAATCCTATATTCGTAGAAATGGCGAGTTATATTCAGTGCTTGGAATCGCAGTACCGGGTTCTTCTGATGGACAATATACAACGGCTCCTGTAGATAATACAGAAGTTGATTTTGGAATGACTTCTTCTCCGCCTAAAAATGGGGAATATTACAAAATTCAATTGGTAGCTGTTTCTATATATAAGCCTTATAAATATGAGGATGTCAAAAAATTAGGAGCGATGATTCAGTTAGAAACTACGTTTGATGAGTACGGCACGGAATTCAATCGTGTCATGCTTACACCTTTTGAGTCATTAGATGATGCTAAAGCTGTTTTACAAAAAGTCGTAAATACAAGTAAATTCGAACGTGCTTACATTGTAAAATATGTAGATGATGTTCGAGTTAGAAATAGTAAAATACGTTTGTCTTCTTTTAGAGATTAAAAGATGGTGGATGTTTTCAAGATATTGTGAAATGAAATATTTAAAAGTGCTTTTTCGTAAAAACGGGAAAGCACTTTTTTATGAGTGAAGATTCGATTCAAAATCATATCTTCATTTATACTACTATTATTACGAAAAAGCGTCCGCTGTCAAGGCGAAGCCGTCCATCACCATTTTAAAAAAAAGATTCTTTATTCACGCAACCCTTTTTTATACTTGCTGTCATTATAATCAAGGTTAGACATTGGCAAACTCAGTGACGAAGCTACTCAAACATGGAATATAAAAATATACATCGTGATATTGTAGAAGGCTGCTTGACGGGAAATCGACTTGCACAGCAAAAGTTGTATCAACTTTATTCCCAAGCCATGTATAATATATGCTTGCGGATGTTGAATAATGAAACGGATGCGGAAGATTTGCTTCAAAATTCCTTTGTGGACGTTTTTACGAAACTGCATTATTTTCGTTTTGATTCTTCAATTGGTGCTTGGATTAAGCGAATTGTAATTAATAATTGTATCAATTTTTTAAAGAAGAAACGGTTGAAAACAGTAGAAATGAATGAATGCGATGTGGCTGTGGAAATCGTAGAAACATCGGATTGGAAAGAAATCCAATTCTCGGTAAATCAGGTTCAGGAAGGAATTCAACGATTGCCGGAAGGTTATCGTGTGGTTTTGACTTTGTATCTATTAGAAGGTTATGATCATAAGGAAATTGCCGAAATTTTGAATATTTCACCGTCCACTTCTAAATCGCAATATAGTAGAGCAAAGAAAAAATTGAGGGAAATCTTGAAATAAAAGAGGTTGTTATTTCAGGTATATTAAAAAGGTAGACGTAAACCTATAAGGTTTTCAAAATCTTATAGGTTTCAAACGTAAATTATAAAAAATGGATAAATTAGAAAAATTTGTTCGAGAGAATCGACAAGCATTTGATGCCGAAACGGCAAAAGATTTTATCTGGGAAGGAATCGAAGCGAAGCTAAATGAACAGGCTGAATCGAAGGGAATAACTAAAGTGGTTTCGTTACGAAGTCGCATTTATCGTTATGCGAAAGTCGCAGCGATAGGTTTGGTATTATTGACGATTGGTGGTTTTTTGGGGAGTTATTGGACGGTTCAGAATCAAGAAAAACAGTTTTCTTTTGGTGTAATTAATGAGGAATATCAGGAGTTAGAAACGTTCTATGCGGCTCAGGTAAATCTTCAATTAAATCGATTGAGAAAATATCGTTTGGATGAATCATTAATGGAAGATATTGAAGAATTAGATGCGTCATTTGAGGAATTGCAAAAGGAATTAAAAATACAAGGTGTTGAAGCAGATAATGAGGAAATTATAAATGCAATGATTGATAATTATCAATCAAAAATTGAAATATTAGAACGAGTTTTGAGCCGTTTGGAACGAGAAAATAAGAATCAACAATCAGTTAAAAACAACAAAGATGGAAAGGTTAGTTTATAAAAAATCGGTAGTTCAATGGCTGCTTTTGTTGGCTATTATGATGAGTACAGGTACTTTATCGGCAAGGGATTATAGAAAGGAAATCATTCGAAATTTTAAGGTGAATTCGGATGCAAAGTTCATAGTGGATAATAGTCGAGGGAATATAAATATTACAACCTGGGACAAAAATACGATTAAGATTGAGGCGGAAATTATTGTGAATGCAAAGGATGTTGCTCAAGCAGAGGCGTTTTTTAAACAAATCAAAATCTCTTTTGAGAAGAATCCTGGTTATGTGAAAGCCACAACTAAAAAGGATAAAGAGGAGACGAGTTGGAAAGATTGGATTTGGGGTTCTACTAAAAATTTGAACTGGAATGTTCATTATAAAATTACAATGCCTAAAACGAATACTTTATCGGCGAGTAATAAATTCGGAGATATGTATGTTTCGAATCTTAAAGGTGACGCATCGGTAAATGTGAAATATGGGAATTTAAAATTATCGAATTTTGATAATTTGAAATGTGAATTGGCTTATGGAAAAGGAACTATTTCTGAGGTAAAGAATCTGAACCTGGAGCTAAAATATAGTGATATTAAATTGCGAAATGCAAAAAATATTGACATCGTTAGTAAACATTCGGAAATTGATATAGATGAAGCTTCGGAGATTCACTCAAACTCTAAATATGATGATTTTGAAATAGGAACGGTGATGGATTTAAACTCTAATGGAAGGTATGATGATTTCGTGATTGGAAAGGTGGGCAGAATAAACGTTGTGGGAAAAAATTCTGATTTTGAAATCGAATCTATTTTAGAAAGTGGTGATTTTAATCTGGAATATGGCGAGGTGATTATTAGGGATTTATCGACTTCAGTAGAGAAGTTAAAGTTAATCGGTAAATATACAGAATTTGTGATTGATATAGAAAATGGAATGTTTGATTTAGTCTTGGACGGTGACGCGACAGATGTGGAAACGCCTGAAAATATGAATACGACGTCTAAGAAAAAGGAGAATAATGTATTGAAATTAAAAGGAAATATTGGTACAGGAAATTCAAATACTTTGATTGAAGTACGAACACGATATGGAAGTTTTAAGATTATTCAAGAGTAAAGGTTATTTTTTGATAGTTTTGATTCTTTAATAATTCGAGTGATTAATCAGAATGGTTGGTCAGGAATGCAAAAGTTTAAAAAAGCTACTAAACCGAAAAGTTTAGTGGCTTTTTCTATAAATGGTACGCCTTACACATGACGTATGAAAAATAGATAAGAATTGATTCACAACTAACTTATCCATTAGCTTAAAAAATATACATTCGCAGCTAAAATAAAACGACCTTATTTATTGTTTTTATTTTGTGAAAATACCAAAGTCATATTATTAATAATAACAATAACTTTCTTAATATCAAACGATCATGTACACCACGAAATATTTACTTACCATCCAAACTGTTTTTATCATTTGCTTTTTCACCATTTCAAATGTTACGGATATTTCGGCACAACGGAAAAAGTCCGCAGCACAGATTTTGGCGGAGCAAGAAATAAATACGAAACGTTCAGAGGTCAATACTTTAAAGTATAATATTTCGCTTAAGAAAGCTGATATTAATGCGAAACAAGCTGTTTTCGATGCTCGACAAGCCGCTTATAAAGCAGAAGAGGAACGAATTGAAATAAAAGATAATGCTGTAAAAAACAGAGAAAGTTGCATGTCAAATTTACTTGCTGACGTTTTACCTCACTTTGGAAATGAAATTATGACAGAATATTCCACTTCCCGAAACGGGGGAGCGAGGTCTAAAAAAATACAAGATTTTACCTTTGGAAAAAAAATGATGGAAGTATTAACTCCAGCTTATAAATTGGCACATAAAGAACAGCTTTCAACTTATGTAGATAATACAGATAGAGAAGCATTTACAATTAAGGCAGGAGATACTTTCGAGAAATATTATTTAGGTGGCGTGGATAGAAGTGGCGATACGTTAGAAGGAATGTTAAGTCAACATTTTCATCCAAGAAACTTACCGGCCGCTCAGGATGCCGCTCAGTCATTGGCTGATCAATATATTCAACAGTTAGAAGGGTTACATTATGCGGATGAGAAAACGATGAATATGGCAAGAGCAATGCCAACGGAATTTTATATCGGTTGGAATAGGTTTGTGAATGATTGTAGCTTGGTTCTCGTCCATACGATGAAGAATAAACGGAAGAAACAACGTATTCCGGAAGTAGAATCTCAAGCACAATTAGGAATAGAACTAAGAGCCGAGTATTTGCATTTAGAAGAACTTAAAGCTCAGCGTCAGTCGATGGAAGAAGAGTTATATATTACTGGAAGTAACTTGAAGTTCTTGGAAGAAAGTTATTTAAAACGCTATAAAAAAAGTTATTAATAGGATAATAAATACCTTGTAGTTGTGTAATAACAATTATTTAATGAAATATAATTCAGCGGTGTCGATTCTACGGAAATCGACACCGTTTTGTTTTTTAATAGCTTAATCAAAATGTTAGGAACATCAAATTCCAAACGTTTAAGACCCTTATCTTTTCTTATAATTACGCCTAAATCATCGCAGATTAACCAAATTTTAGAATAAATATATTCCTAACAGAAAATAAAAGTAAAAAAACATTCTAAAACTGTCACATTTAGACTTTATCTACGTTAAAAAAAAAAACACCAAATTATTATGAGCATCATAATGCGTAAATGGATATGAATTTTACATTTTCGAGATTTATGTTGTTTCTAATATTTCAGATAAGACATCAAGTAAACCTTAAAATTTCCTAATGATTCGTTCTATTATTATTGAAGATGAAGAATACAGTCGTGCCACATTAAATGCTTTAGTCACTAATTATTGTCAAGGCATAGAAGTCATCGCAGAAGCTGAGAATGTACAAGAGGGCGTAGAATGTATTAAAAGATAT
>CAWVWD010000341.1:0-5306 GCA_963933585.1 uncultured Saprospiraceae bacterium | reverse complement strand
GCTATTCAGATGCTTTCAAATATATTCAAGAACTCATCGTTCGAGATAATTTATTGCATGATTTAAATGGTTTAGAGCGGTTTGACCATTTAGAAGTTCTAGATATTTCTGATAATTCAAACCTTCTTTCGATTTTGGAATTGGACAGTTTAGAGCGTTTAGAAGTTTTACGCATTGGTTATGCTCCGAATTTAAAAAAGCAAATCGTGCGATTAAAAATGATGCGTCCAAATATTGAAGTTAGAGATTTTTAATTGATATGATTGCTTGATTGTTTGTTTGTTAAATTATTATAACGTTCGTATAAACGATTATCGCTATAATAGTGGCACAATCAAATAATGAAACAATAAAACAATAATTTTTTTGAGCAACATAGCATATTCACTACTAGAAACTAAGACGGATTTTGACCAATTCGTAGCGGAAAACCAATCTATTGAATGGTTGGCGTTTGATACAGAATTCATCACTGAAAAGCGATTTCAGCCACAGTTGTGTTTGATTCAAGTCGCAACGTCAAACGGAGTTTATTTAATTGATTCCCTAAAAATTGAAGATTTGAATGGATTGATGGATATGATGAAAAATCCTGATATTCTGAAGATGACACACGCCGGAGAAAATGATTATCGCATTTTTTATAAACTTTTTGGTGTCTTACCTGTCAACGTTTTTGATACACAAATCGCAGACGGATTTTTGAATTATCAATATCCAATGTCGTTCAAAGATTTGGTAAAAAAGTACCTAAATGTTCATTTACAAAAAGGATTCAAAGTATCGGACTGGAGTAAACGACCGATTGACGAAAAGCAGATTAGTTACGCTTTGGATGATGTAATTTACTTGTATGGTTTGTATGAAAAATTAAAAACGGCATTAGAGAAAAAAGGTCGTTTTGAATGGGTAATGCACGAATGTCAAATGCTTTGTAAACAAAGTGCTTACCATAGTGACCCTTATAAGGATTTGGCTAAAAGCCGTACTTTCAATACATTACGAAAAAAATCACAACTATTTCTAATCCGATTAATGGATTGGAGAAAAGAAGAAGCGAAGGCAAAGAATGTTTCTAAAAAGATGATTTTAGATACTAAAATCATGTATGAAATTGCCAAAAATATGGCCGTTGGGAAGAAAGCTTTAGAAAGTCACCGAATCATTCCAAATTGGGTAACAACTCGATATTGGGAGACTTTTTCTGACTTATTTGAACTTCCGGAAACACCTGAAGAAAAAGAAATTATCAAAAAGTATGCAAATCCAATTCGCTCGAATATGCAGCGTGTACTGACAATGGATTTACTCATCGGCTTATTAAAGTACAAGGCGATGGAATATGAAGTTTCTTCGAACTTAATCGTCAATAGAGCAGATTTGAATCAAATGAAACTTGAACCGAATTACTTTCCCGATTATTTTGAAGAAGGTTGGAGAAGAGAGTTATTAGGCGGTGATTTGATTAGTTGGCTAAAAAATAGAAGTCCACTGAGCGTTGAGATGATTGAAAATCAGTGGATTATTTCGGAGAAAAAAAAGAAGTAGGAAATAATAAATCATAATCTAAAAATTGAAGAAAACCGTCATGCCTACGGAGGTCAGAATCTACTAAATGTAAAGACTCAATATTCAAAACTGTTGATATTTTAAAATTCAACTTTTCGAGTTTTTTAGTTTGGTATCGTTACTTTCGGGAGATGCTGACTTACGACGGAATGATGGTTTTTTTGTTTCTTAGATTTATTCTTTTTTAATTCGATATTCAATACTAATAAAGAATGACACCACAAGAAGTCCTTAAAAAATTCTGGGGTTTTGATAATTTTCGCTCGATGCAGTTAGAAATAATCAAATCTGTATTGGATGGAAAAGATACGTTGGCATTGTTACCGACTGGTGGTGGAAAATCGATTTGTTTTCAAATTCCGGCGTTGTGTCAAGAGGGAATTTGTATTGTAGTTTCGCCTTTGATTGCTTTGATGAAAGATCAAGTTCACAATCTGAATAAACGTGGAATTCCAGCGGTTGCCATTTATTCAGGAATGCATTATAGAGAAATTGATCGGGTTTTTGATAATTGTGCTTATGGCAAAATCAAATTTTTGTATTTGTCACCTGAAAGGTTAATGACGGATTTGGCACAGGAACGTATTAAGAAAATGAACGTCAATCTCATTGCGATTGATGAAGCACATTGTATCTCACAGTGGGGATATGATTTCCGTCCACCTTATTTGGAAATCGCTAAGATTCGAATACTTCACCCAAAAGTTCCTTTCCTCGCTTTAACCGCCACAGCAACCCCTGAAGTCGTTACCGATATTCAAGAACGATTAGAATTTAAAACAGAAAATGTTTTTCAAAAGAGTTTCCGTCGGGATAATTTGGCGTATGTTGTATTAAATGACGAAGGAAAATTGGAAAAAATGTTGAGCATTTTACAGAAAGTAAAAGGTTCATCAGTCGTTTATGTTCGGAATCGGAAAAAGACAAAAGAGGCTGCTCAATTTCTTCAATTAAATAATATTTATGCAGATTTTTATCATGCTGGCTTAACGAATGATGTGCGTTCTAAAAAGCAGGATGCGTGGATAAATAACCAGACTCGGGTTATGGTTTCGACGAATGCATTTGGGATGGGAATTGATAAACCAGATGTGCGAACGGTAATTCATTTAACATTGCCAGATAGTTTAGAGGCCTATTTTCAAGAAGCCGGTCGAGCAGGCCGAGATGGAAATCGAGCATTTTCGATTTTATTGTATAGCGAAACGGATAAGGTTGAATTGGAACGACAATTCGAACAATCCTATCCAGCATTTTCAGAAATTAAGCAAGTCTATCGTGCATTGGGAAGTTATTTTCAATTGGCAATTGGAAGCGGCTTAGGCGAAAGTTTTGATTTTGATTTAATAGAATTTTGTAGACATTATAAGTTTAAAGTGGTGGAGACATTTAATGCGTTGAAAATTTTAATGCATGAAGGTTGGTTATTTATGACCGAAGCAGTTTATGTGCCTTCGAGTTTGATGGTTAAAGCGACGAAAGAAGATTTATATGATTATAAATTAAGAAATAAAGGTTTTGAAAATTTGATTACGACGATTTTAAGAACGTATCAAGGTGCTTTCAACAATTTTGTCAATATCAATGAAGGACAATTGGCCAACTTTTTAAAAATTTCGGGGGAGCATTTGCGTAATATTTTGACGGCTTTGGAGCGAGACGAAATTATCGAATACCGACCTTATAAAGAAACGCCACAGATTATTTTCACGCAACCTCGAGCAGATATTCAAAACCTGACAATTGATAATAAACGATATGAATTTCTTAAAAACAGACAAGAATATCGTATCAAATCAGCTATCGCATATGCTACAAAACCACAATGTCGCAGTCAATTATTGTTAGCTTACTTTGGTGAAATGGAGATTGAGCCTTGTGGGAAATGTGATTTTTGTACGAATCGACATTCGGACGAAGTCTCTAATGAACAATTTGATGCGTATCAAAATAATATTAAACAATTCATTTCTGAAAGTCGATTAAGCACAAGAGAATTATTAGCAAAATTTCCATCACATCAGCATAACAAAGTACATCGAGTTTTGAAAATGTTGGCGGAACAAGAAATGATTAGAATGGAAAATGAAAAATTAGTTTGGAAAGTTGATTGAGTCCGTAGTGCAGACATTTGAAGAATCAATCAATTAATCCTTACTTTCGCGAAAATTTTAGGATAAATATTCATATCGTTTATAAATCATAGATTATTAAAAGCAGCCTTATGTTACGAATTGGCGTTTTGGGAGTAGGTCATTTGGGAAAGATTCATATAAAGTGTATCAATTTAGTAGAAGATTTAGAATTGGTCGGCTTTTTTGATCCAAATGAAGAGAATGCAAAATCGGCGATGGCGCAATATAATATTCATCGTTTTGAGAGTTTCGATGCTTTATTGGATGCTGTGGATGCCGTAGATATTGTGACACCAACGGTTACACATTTTGAATTGGCAAAAAAAGCAATCAAAAAAGGAAAACACGTTTTCATTGAAAAACCAATTACGGAAACACCAACTCAAGCAAAAGAGCTTTTGGAGCTGATGCAAAAACATCAAGTGAAAGTGCAGGTTGGTCATGTAGAACGTTTTAATCCTGCGATGTTAGCTTTAGACGAAGCAAGTCTGAATCCGATGTTTATAGAAGTTCACCGTTTAGCGACTTTCAACCCGAGAGGAACAGATGTTTCTGTAGTTTTGGACTTGATGATACATGATTTAGATATTATTTTGAACTTGGTCAAAAGTCCAGTGAAATCAGTTCATGCAACTGGTGTGTCCGTCGTGAGTAGTACGGCAGATTTAAGTAATGCTCGGATTGAATTTGAAAATGGTTGTATTGCAAATGTGACGGCAAGTAGATTATCATTAAAACAGATGCGAAAAGTACGACTGTTCCAGAAAGATGGTTACATAAGTTTGGATTTTTTAACTAAAAAAGCAGAAGTCGTTCGCTTATATGACATCTCGGAAAAAGAAAATTTGGGTGATAAACCAGTAATAGAAATTGATACCGAAAAAGGTAAAAAATTACTTCAGATGGAAATTCCAGAAATAAAACAGGTGAACTCAATTGAAATGGAATTGGCGACTTTTACGGAAAGTATTATAAATGATACGGTACCAAAAGTAACCTTGGAAGATGGTTATAGAGCATTGGCTTTGGCTTACGAAATATCAGCACAAATTACGGCAAGAGAAGAAACATTTTTATAGTGATTTATTATAAAAGAATCGGTCAAGTCTTGAAGGTTTGACCGATTCACGAAGTGGAATAAATACCTTACTTTCAAAAAAAAGAAAACATTATAGCATATGAGAGTTATTTTTACAATAATAATCTTGGCTTACCTGTCGATACAATTCATCGGTTGTGAACTAATAGATAAAGCAGAGCCGATTCCTACCTATGCAACTATCGATACGATAAAGTTAGAAACACAACAAAACAGTGAAGGTACGAACTCTCATAAGATTCGAGATGCCTGGTTATTCGTTGATGGTCAATTACTTGGTGCTTATGAATTACCAATGAAAGCACCTGTTTTGGATGAAGGAGAACATATGGTGGAGATTTTCGCAGGAATGGCGGATAATGGAATTGTATCTTATCCAGAAATTTATCCTTTTTATAATCGCTATATAACCACTAAAAATTTCATACCGGGCGAAACGATAACGATAGAACCGAGTGTGAAATATGACAGCAAAACTATTTTTTCATTTATAGAAGATTTTG
>CAWVWD010000340.1:0-5308 GCA_963933585.1 uncultured Saprospiraceae bacterium | reverse complement strand
GAAAGCCGACCCAAGACGTTAATTTTTGATATTTTGTATCCGCAAAACCAACTATATATTTAGATTCTCCATTAGAAGTCGATCGAGAAGCCGGGACTTCAAGGGTTTCTAATTGAACATATTTTTTTTGCTTAAAATGATAAACGGCTTTATACGTTTTCTTTTTATCTCGACTCAGATTTGACAATTGTTGCGGCTGCAAACGACCATCCGTCCAACTCCAAATATCAACGACTGCTCTGTCTTCTTTCAGCGTAATGGTATCGGGTTCAATCGGTTTCGGTGCAGTTCCAAAGAATAATTTAGAGCCATTATCAGAAAAATATAATCCTGAATTTTCATTAATCATCCAATCTTTTGGCAAATCAAAACCAATTGATAATATGGAAATATTTTCTTTTATATTATTCCAATAAAATAAATCATACGGCTTAATCAATGCCGATTCATGAGCTTTCGAAGTATCAGTATCTGCAATCCAAGCCAACTTTTCACCAGCATCGTCCCATGTCAATTTCTTCGCTCCATTCGGATTATAAAATGCAGCCGATATTCCTCTATTTTCAGTATTATAAATATAAATTCCAGCATCATAATCTGTACTATCAATTCCCGTCGTCAAGTAAGCCAAGGATTTTCCATCTTCCGTAAATTCATATTCCGTTACGAACTTCAACGTATCTTCTATATTATTCAATAAGTTTCTGACTATCAAATGATAGCCATTCTCCTCAGATTCTTTTTTAACCTTTTTCTTAGATTTTATCTTCTTAGGTTCTTCTTTCGATTTGTCATTTTTTTTCGACTTTTTCGACTTTTTTAGCTTCACAGGTTCTGTTTGATACGCTAAAAACCCACCAGCTTTTTTAGGTAATTGATACGATTTTATATTGGGAATCTGTATCAGTTTTTGATTAGATAAACTATAAACTCCCAAAGTATCTTTTGGCATTTCACCCTTTTTTGTTTCCTTTCGTTTCAGTATTTTAATGCGATCTAAAGGATGAAAACGCTTAAATACGACAAATTTATTATCATGAGAAAAAGCAGGCGATTTCGCTCGTTCAAACGTTTTAAACTCTTGATTACCAATATTATAAATTTGTAATATTCTATCACCTTCTTGTGGTGTAATATTATATAAAACCCATTTTCCATCATTAGAAATTTGGCTACTCGTCACCGATTTCCAATCATCATAAACTTCATGAGAAAGAGCCTTTTTATCTTGTGCAGAAAGCGTTGTTAAGAATAAAATTAGGAATGAAAAGGTAATTAACTGCTTCATTATATTTAGTTTTTTATTCCACACATTTCGCAGATTTTCAAAAAAAATCAGAAAACGAAATACAAGGATTTATAAATTATTTACTTTTCTGAAAATTGATTTAATGATATTATCAGTATGAGGATTAACGAGAATATCTAATTTCAATTTATTATTTTAAGGTAAGTTACAATCTATTTATGATGAATTTTCTTTGCTACTTCGGTTGATTTTAATTCAATGATTACCTTATTTCTACTAATAAATCTACACCCGAATCAATATTATCATACAGGACAGGTACAGGAATTCATTGCTTTACTTTCAAATTACTTTTTTCTAATGCCCGTTTTAAAACTGCTTGATAAATACGCTCTAAAAGTCCAAATTCTACTTTATTGTACGCATTATAAATAGAATCTCTCATCAATAAGAAATGCTATTTTCTGTCATCATATGAGTTTAAGAAATAAAGAAGATGGACTTCGGTTTTTTAATCTAATAAAAAAATCAGCGTAATCAGCGGGAGAAAAAATTAACTAAAAGAAACCAATTTCGGAATTTGTCCAATCACTGATTTCGTTCCACCTTCTTGCTGCAAAACGTCCGTCCACATCGTTTTAAAATACTTATCATTAAAAATAAAATTAGAATCACCTTCTGCCAAGAACCATGATTTCGTGATAATTTCATTATGTAATTGTCCATGTGACCAGCCAGAATAACCGATAAAAAATCGAATATCTTTCGCTTCCAATAATTCCATACTCGCCAACTTTTTCAACTCATCAAAATCTCCACCAAACCAAATTCCATCCATAACCTCCACACTATTTGGCAGCAAATCACCTAACGTATGAATATAATGAATCGTATCTGTTTGAACAGGTCCACCGTAATAGACATTAGCTTCAAACGCTGGAAAAGTTACCAGTAAGTCATTGATTTTCATATCAATAGCTTTATTCAAAACAAAACCAATCGAACCATCTTCTTTATCATGATCACATATCAAAATCACTGAACGTCTGAAATTCGGATCTAACATAAACGGCTCGGCGACTAATAATTTTCCCGTATTTATCTGTATCTCTGTATTTTTTATTGGCATAATTTTTTTTTCTAGTAATGACTAATGAATTAACAATTGAAACACATTATAAGCTACGAGCTTCCTCACAACAAAACTTCATTCAACTTATGTTCAAATCGTCGATTCAAAACTGGCAATAAATACTCTAAATATTTATTACGTGGAATTTCACGATTGATATCAAAAGGAGCGTCCCAAAGATGTTCCTGTTTATAGACTCGGCGTTCTTTTTTTCCGAGCCAATAATTTTTGATATGCAACTTCTTTTCGAATAATTCCGGAAGACCTTCAACCGTAAATATATGACATCGAGCTTTTAAGATATTAGAAATCACCCACTCATGCAAACCATTCTCTTGAAAAAGATATAAATACGGACAAGTTCCCGTGATAGAAATCTCCATTCCGACTAATCTATCCGTTCCTTCAGCTTCATATTTCTGTGGTGATTTATTATCAAAATCTGTGAAAATATATTTTTCTCGTTTTTGCTGAACCTCAATAATATCAACGATTCCGTCCTCATTCGTCACTTCTTTTTTAATGGTTAACATTTCATTAAAATACACGTCTCGATACCAAATTAATTTCGATTTAGCTTGAAACCCTTTCTGTTCAAAAAGGGATTGATAAAATTGATAAAATATATTAATATTATTACCAATAATATAGAATTTCGCTTGATTTGATTGTGGATTCACACGATTAAAGAGTTCAACCTTATAATCAAAATATGATATTTCCCATTCCTTGATCGCCTCAATCATTTGCGGACGATAAGGCATTAAACTCATGCAAGATAACGATAACTCATCTTCATGATCTTCGATCACTTTCGCTAAATCATGAATTTTTTGAACCGTATTTAAGTACAATGTGTAACGTTCTCCTTTCTTTTTATTCTTCCAAAACTTTACCGGCTTACTGCGTTTTTGACGTTCCAAAATATCCAAATCACTCCTCATTTTCACAAAAAAACTACCCTCTTTTAATCGGTAAATACTTCTTCGTAAATCACTTGCATAATCCGTATATTGATATTTTTCCAACTCTTCCAAAAGCAAATCGAACTTAAATGGATCGGATTCAATATCCAACACCAATTGATTTTCCCACAAGCTAATATTGACAATCAATTGCTCGTCATACTCAAACGTATTTAGTTTTTTGGACAATGGAATAATCAATTCCTCCCGTACAACTCGCTGTAATTTTCTCGCTCCATATTTTGGATCATAACCAACTTCGCCCAAAAAATCAAAAACTTCATCTTCTAAATAGAAATCAATATTTCGATGCCGAATACCTTCTCGACCTTTTAGAATCACAATTTCTCTATCCACAATAAATCGAATATCTTCCTGACTCAACGGCTGAAAGGCAATTACCTCGTCAATTCTATTAAACAACTCCGGGCGAAAATGTTTCTGAATAGCACTCAAAAAATGCTCCTTCACAGAATTAATATCAATACCTTTTGACCAGCCGATTTTATTTGTTTGCAAATTTGACGCACCAATATTGGAAGTCATAATGATAATCGTACTACAAAAATTCACGAGTTTACCTTGACTGTCCGTTAATCGCCCTTCACTCAATAATTGTAACAATAAATCATAAAAAGTCGGACTTGCCTTTTCAATTTCATCAAAAAGTAACACACAAAACGGTTCTCGTTTCACTGCCGAAGTCAATAAACCATCTTCAAAATACGACATCCCTGTCAATCGCATCACTGAATGAGGCGTTGAAAATTCCGACATATCAAAACGAATCATTTTCTCTCGACTTCCAAACATAAAATCAGCTAAAACCTTTGCCATTTCTGTCTTTCCAACACCTGTTGGACCGACAAAAAGAAACGAAGCAATCGGTTTTCCTTGACGAGTCAAAGCTGTTTTTACCGTAGCCATCAAGTTCGTAACACTATTTACAGCTGTCTTTTGACCAAAGATATTATCTGAAAAGAATTGCTGAATCTGATTCAAATCCATTAATTTATCAGGATTCACCATAAATTCTGGCATTCCCGTTTCTTCACAAAAGTACTCAATTGCCGTACCCCGATTGATCGTAATTGAGTCATTTTCACTTCTACCTTCGCTTTCACTTCGCCTATTTTTATTCAAAATAATACTTTCCAAAAATCGAATCGGTTTGCCCGGAAAACCCGAATAAGGCGTATATCTTCGGTTCAGTCGAATCGTTTCATCTATTGCTTCTTCTTCAATGATGATATTGCTTGTATTTGCTATTTGTTTGACTTTATTCACAATAATTTGCTCCAGACCCTCCCGAGGTTCTTCCAATCGAATGATTTGAAAAAGTGACAAAAAGTTAGGACTTTTTATTTCAATTTTTGCAAATTCCTCCGCCGTACATTCCGAGATTACCGTCACTTCCCCTTGTCCAACGAAACTCCGTAAATATTCCGCCATACTCACCGAATTCCCCTCGTACTGCCCAACCTCAAACAGCTCCAATAGATTCCGAATAAACAAAAAATCATCTTCAGTAGATAGTTCTCGACACAAATAAACCATATTATCTTGCCAACCACTTTCCTGTGTCAATTCCTTAATCATCGTCGAAGCCGTCGTTTCGTAAAAGGTCGATTTGATGCCAAACTTCTTGGCTTGTCTCACCATTTCCCAAACTAATGCCGTCTTTCCAACGCCTGACTTTCCGACGATAATCACCGATTTATTAAATTTTCCTTTCAGCGTATTGGCTAATTGTTCCAATTCTTTTTCTCGTCCGAATGTAATTTGATTTTTAAATGATAATTTTTGAGCAACTTTTGGTAAGATTTTTTCCTTCTTCGTTTCGTTTAATCCTACTAATTCAGATGGCGTATGAAAACTAAAATTAATATCATTTTCTTCCAATTTCACAACGTCCATCCATATGGAAGTTATAATATTCTGAACGGCAGACATTCGTTTTTT
>CAWVWD010000339.1:0-5311 GCA_963933585.1 uncultured Saprospiraceae bacterium | reverse complement strand
TGATATTCAAATGGTCGTTATTGATTATTTGCAATTAATGACTGGCGGCTCTGACCAAAAAGGAAATCGGGAGCAAGAAATTAGTATGATTTCTCGTTCCTTGAAAGGTTTGGCGAAGGAATTGAATATTCCTGTAATTGCACTTTCTCAGCTTTCTCGTGCCGTGGAAACTCGTGGCGGTGCGAAGCGTCCGCAATTATCGGATTTACGTGAAAGTGGAGCGATTGAGCAAGATGCAGATATTGTTTCGTTCATTTATCGTCCGGAATATTATCAAATAATGGAAGATGAAGAGGGAAATTCTTTGAAGGATGTGAGTGAAATCATTATCGCAAAACATAGAAATGGCTCGTTAGAAACGGTAAAATTGAAATTTACAGCTCAATTTGCGAAGTTCACGAATTTGGAAGATCCTGATTTTGCAAATTTTGAAGATAAATTATATAATGATTCTGCTGCTCCGATTACGTTACAATCGTCGATGAATCGGCCAGAAACTGGAGATGGAGATATTCCGTTTTAGAATTTATATTTAGTTTTTTTATACAAAAGTCGCAATAGTTTTTTTTAAACTTTGCGACTTTTGTATTTTTAGCAATCAATCAAAAATATGAATCATCTATTAATATTCATCAAAAACCCTATCAAAGGGGAGGCAAAAACTCGCCTTGCGGCAACGGTTGGCGATGATGAAGCTTTGCGTATTTATCTAGAATTATTAAAACATACTCGAAGTATTGGAGAAAAAATTGACGCTCATCGAAACTTATTTTATGCTCATTTCATTAATAATTCGGATGAATGGAATAATGATGATTTTGATAAACAATTACAAATTGATGGCGACTTAGGCGAAAAAATGGCAGCGGGTTTTCAAGCGACTTTTGAAAAAGGAGCAACAAAAGCTGTGATTGTCGGTTCAGATTGTGCGAGCTTGACTGTTGATATTGTTAATGATGCTTTTGCTAAATTGGAAACCAATGATTTTGTAATCGGTCCAGCGGATGATGGCGGATATTATTTGATTGGAATGACCGAATTTATACCAGAAGTTTTTCAAAATATTACTTGGAGTACAGAACACGTTTTTCCACAGACGATTGAGGCGATTAATAATCAAAATAAATCTTGTGCACTTTTACCAATGCTTTCAGATATTGATTATGAAGAAGACTGGGTAAAATATGGTTGGTAATTTATGTATTATTACCCTCCAGAGTGATGGTACGAAAAAATGAAGATAATGAAATTTGAAGTGACAATATTGGGATGTAGTGCTGCTTTTCCAGCTAATGGCTTATTCACGACTTCACAAGTTTTGAACATTAATGACCAATATTTTTTAATTGATTGTGGCGAAGGGTGTCAAATTCGATTGAGAGAATACCATATCAAATACAGTAAAATTAATCATATTTTTATCAGTCATGTTCATGGTGATCACATCTTAGGATTGCCAGGATTATTAGGTTCGTTTGGTTTGTTAGGACGAAAAAAAGCCTTGCATATTCATTGCCCAGAAGGTGTAAAGGATTTCTTTGAAGCATTTATTCAATATACGAATGTTCGGAAAATGGAATATCCGATTCATTTTCATGTTTATCAGTCCGATGAGCCAATAATAATTTTAGAAACAAATGAAATAATCGTCACAACTATACCCTTAAAACACGATGCTCCGACTGCTGGTTTCTTATTTCAAGAAAAGGAGCGACCTCGGAATATGATAAAGGAAAAGATTAAAGAATATGAGATTCCATTTCAAGAAATCCTAAATATTAAAAATGGTATGGATTTTATATTGCCGAACGGTCAAATTGTTCCAAACAGTGAACTAACAAAAGCTGCTTTGTCAGCTCGATCCTATGCCTTCTGTTCAGATACGGCTTATAATGAAACGATGTTACCATTGATTGATAAGGTTGATTTATTGTACCATGAGTCAACTTTTGGTGATGAAAAGCTGGAAGATTTAAAGGAACGAAATATTCATTCTACGGCTCGACAAGCAGGAACTATTGCCCAAAAAGCAGCTGTTAAAAAGTTAATCATCGGACATTTTTCACCTCGCTATAAGGATTTAAATGTGTTATTGCGGCAAGCAAAGGAAGTATTTCCAAATACGGAATTGGCTTTAGACGGAACTAAATTTAAAATTTAAAAGACCATAATATTCCATAAGATATTAATATACAACGATTTTTATATATTTATTTTGCGTATTTAATAGTGCTGTGAAATATTATAAAATAGATGGAATAAAAGTATCTAAAACTTTTTATCAATATCTCAGAAACGACAAATACGGATTAATTAATAAATAACTAATTAACAAACAACAAATGCAAGCGACAATTGAAATAAGTATGTATCCATTAAGTGATAATTATATTCAGCGAGTATTAGATTTTTTAGAAAATTTAAAAAAACATCATGCTATTACTTTGGAGACCAATGGTTTAAGTACACAGATTTTTGGTGATTATCGGGAGTTATTAGACATTCTAAAAATGGAAATGTTTGAGGTGTTTTTGACCCAAAATGCAATTTTTATTCTAAAAATTGGAAAAGGGGAGCTTCGATTTGAGAAATAAAAAAAATATTAAATTGTTAATTTATGGAATTATATAAATTGTATTAAAATAGTATATAATTCTTTTAATTATGTAATAATTAATGTGTCAGCTGATTGTGATTTTATATTGAAAGTATAAATTTCGTTTTATCTCGTAAAACAAATAATAATTTTCCTGTCACATTTTAAAGTCTTCGCAGTTGATTTACTGTTTATACTAATTAGGTAAGATTCTTGATGTTTCGTAATTGTATTATATCATTAAGAAGTGAATTACAAGAATATCAAATTCATCTGTTACTTCATTTATCAAATCATACAACTATGAAGCACCTAATTATTATGTTATCTTTCTGTTTCCTTTCTACCTTAACCTTCGGACAAAATAATTGGGCGAAAAATTTCGGTAGCAGCAGTCTTGATCAAGGAACGGATGTCGTTATGGATAATTTTGGAAATATTTATACGACAGGTTTCTTTGAAGGAATGGTTGATTTTGATCCGGGTTCTACGACATCAAAATTATCAAGCGTTGGAGCGAGAGATTTTTTCATTGCGAAATATGATAATTTAGGGAATTTGATTTGGGCGAAAGGAATTGGTGGTGGAAGTCACGAACACGCTCGTAGTCTGGTTTTGGATGCAAGTGGAAATATTTTCGTTGCTGGAGATTATAATGGCTTAGTTGATTTTGATCCTGGTATGGGATTTAGCTTTCAAGATGTGAAAGGTGCTTCTGATATTTTCATTGCAAAGTATGACCCTCAAGGAAATTTAATTTGGGCGAAAACATTTGGCGGTGTTGGCATTGAGTCTTGCCGAGATATGAATTTGGATGCATTCGGGAATCTACTAATTACAGGTGTTTATCAAGGTACTTCCGATTTTGATCCAAATGGTGGTGTCATTAATATGACAAGTACTGGTGGATTTGATGCGTTTATCTTGAAATTAGATGTGATGGGAAATCACGTTTGGTCAAAAAGTATCCAGAGTTTAAATAGTAATTATATCAATCAAGTGATTGTAGATTATAGTGGAAATATTAATGTGATTGGTTATTTTCAAGGAATAGCAGATTTCGATCCAAGTAGTGCGACATTTAACATGACGACAATTGGGAATAAAAGTGTCTTTTTTGCGAAATATTCTCCACAAGGTCAATTCATTAATGCGGAAATGATTGGTGGAAGTGGTTTTGAAACTGGGAAAGCGATTGCTGTAGATTTACAAAATAATATTTATATCACAGGAGACTTTCGAGGTGTTGTAGATTTTGATCCTTCAGGAAATCAACATTTTGTAACCAGTGCTGGTGTGAGAGATATGTTTGTTGCGAAATATACGCCAAATGGAGATTTTCTTTGGGCAGATAGAATCGGCGGAACTGGCGAAGATCAAGCATCTGCAATTACAATCGATAATAATAATGATGTATTCGTAGCTGGATATTTCAATGATAATATGACGCTTTCCAATTCGAAATCCTATGTTTCCGCAGGAAGTACGGATATTATCTTGGGTCGCTATAATGCTCAAGGTGTTTTGAAACACGCGGTAAGTTATGGTGGCGGAAATGGTGATGAAGCGATTGGTTTGGTTGCTAATAATAATGGTGATATTTATAATATTGGTTGGATTCAAGGCGTCTCGACATTCGGTTCAACGACTCTGAATAGTGCTGGAGATCGTGATATTTATATTGCGAGAACAACCATGGAAGATTTAACGGCTACTGAAAATCCTTTCATTGATGAAAGTAATATTTCGATTTTTCCAAATCCATCAAACGGAAGATTTAATTTGACAATTGATGGTTTTGAAGCAGAAACATTAAATATTTCAATCATGGATGTAACGGGTAAAATCGTACATTCAGAAACGTTGGATGTTTTTGGTCAGTCCGTGTATCAAAATCAATTTGATATTGCAAATAGAGTAACGACTGGTTTGTATTTTGTTCGCATTGCTTCGGCAGAAAAAGTGATTACTAAGAAGATTTTTATACGATAGATTAGTTGAGTTCTAATAAGAACGATATAATATAGCCCACAACTTTAATCGTGGGAATTAATACGAAACAGCAATTTGATTTAAAAAATCAGAATGCTGTTTTTTTTTGTAAATATTCTTTTAATAATTGACTCTTTCTCCAGCCCGATTCTTAAAAGTCCACTTGCTGTGCGAACGGACAGGTGGAGAAAAGCCAAATAATTATACCTGATTTTAATAAAATCGAGTAGAGTTGTTTGGCTTTTTTTCCTTTTTAAGGGATACATTGAGGAGGGTTTATAGGAAAGAGCGATTTTATTTTTTATGGCGATTACCGCAATATTTATACACAATGATTTGAAAAGTTCTATTACAAATAGTAATTTCATTGATTAACAATAAAATTGTCTGATATCGAGCACAAACTATGAAAAGTTCAAGTCGTAATTTTCTAATATTTATTTCCTTTGTTGTCGCAGCAGCAATCATTTGGTATTTACGAAGTATTGTAGGTTATATTATTATTTCGTGGGTCTTCGCAATGCTGGGACAGCCGTTGATGAATTTGTATAAAAAAATCAAAATCGGAAAATTTAAAATTGGAAATAACCTTGCGGCAGGAATGACGCTATTCTCGTTTTTTATTATTTTGACAATCCTGATTTCTATGTTCGTACCAATGATTTTGGTACAAGCTCGGACACTTGTGGAAGTTGATTTTGTGGCGGTTGGAAGTAGTTTGGA
>CAWVWD010000338.1:0-5323 GCA_963933585.1 uncultured Saprospiraceae bacterium | reverse complement strand
GATTACTTAATTCAATAAATCATTCTGTTCTATACATCAGAATATTACAAGGGCAGCACAATATTTATTAATAGCGTTTACAGCTTCTTTTCCCCCCGATAAAAATCGGGATTTACAACTTATTGAGAAGAAGCAAAGCTACCCGTTCGCACAGCAAGCGGAAAATAAAGGCTTGATTGATTTTTTTGATTTTAGGCTGAAAGTCTTGATTAATAGTTACTCCCTGCTAAATTTTGATGCTTTCCGACCGTTCCGACACAAAAATCTGTATATTTGGGTATTAATATGGTCCGAAAAATTTATTTCTAAAATTAAAAATAATACTAAATTATGCTAAAAAAGACATTTTTTTTGGGTGCAATTTTGAGCTGTTTCAGTTTCTTTCTACAAGCTCAAGTCGCTCCAAAACTAACGAATGCTGAGGGTAGTGAATACCAATTCGAAATTATCAAAAGTTTGGATAGAGATGAAGTATCGAATCAAGGACGCTCCGGTACTTGTTGGAGCTTTTCTTCCCTCTCATTTTTTGAAGCAGAAATCAAAAGAATCAGTGATAAAGATATAGAATTATCACCGATGTTCATCGTTCACCATACTTATCGTGACAAAGCAGAAAAATACATTCGTATGCATGGTGACTTGAACTTTGCTGCCGGTGGCGCTTTCCATGATGTGGCTTATGTAATGGATAGATATGGAATCGTTCCGAAAAGTGCTTATACCGGTTTGGATGCAGATGCAAAACGTCATGATCATGGTGAGATGGATGATGTGCTAAAATCAGTCGTAGAATCTATTGAAAAACGTAAAGCTCCTTCTACAAAATGGGACGAAATGCTTTGTGGCGTACTAGATACTTACTTAGGTGAATTACCTGAAAATTTCGAGTATGAAGGAAAGAAATACACGCCAAAGGAATTCGCTAATTCTACCGGTTTAAATATGGATGATTACGTTTCTATCACGTCATTCACACATCACCCTTTCTACAAAACTTTCGATATCGAAGTTCCTGATAACTGGATGAGCAAAGAGTCTTATAACTTGCCAATATCTGAAATGATGGAAGTTTTTGATAATGCGGTGGAGGAAGGTTATTCTGTCGCTTGGGGATCTGACGTTTCTGAAAAAGGATTTAACTATCGTGCCGGTTTAGCCGTTATGCCAAGCGATGCTTCGACACTTAAAGTTCAAGGAAAAGATAGTAAAAATTTCAATGATGCTGGTGCTTTCAAACATGGCGAAGCATTCAAAAAACCTGTTGACGAATTAAAAATCACACAGGAAATGCGTCAAAAAGGATTCGATAATTACGAAACGACCGATGATCACGGCATGCACGTTATTGGTGTTGCAAAAGATCAAAACGGAAAACGTTACTACATCGTGAAAAATTCTTGGGGAAAGACGAATCAATGTGATGGTTACTTCTACGCTTCTGAAGCTTTCGTGAAATACAAAACGATTAACTTTTTGGTTCACAAAAATGCGTTACCAAAGAAAATTAGTAAAAAATTAGGTCTGAATTAGATTTCGGGTTTCGGGTTTCGGGTTTGACCATTTTTGGGTGAATTCCTCCTGCATATTCAGCTAATCACGCAGATTCTTAATATTGAAAAGGGATTGATGCTTTCGCATCAACCCCTTTTTTTATAGGTACAACCTATGAAAACATTGCGGTAAGTAATAAGTAAATCTGCGGAGTTGGTGAAATCTGCGAAAAAAATACGTCAACGCGTCATATCAAAACAGTCAACCCCACAAACTCATAACCTGAAACACATCAAACCAAAACACTAATTGGCGTGTGTAAAGTCGCTTGTCCGCTATTCAAAAGCGTATGATTTAAACCTTGAATTTTCGGTAATTCATACAAGAAATAATACTTTAAAGTGTGTATTTTTCCATTATAGAAATTCAATTCGTCTTCACTTAATTCCCCTTTTTCTAATACCTTCGCGGCTACAATTCCTTGCAATAACCATTGCCAAGCAATCGTAATATTTCCAGTCATTTCTAAATATAAAGTGGCATCAGCGAGAAAAACTTCTGGTCGGTCTTTTTGTGCTAAATCAATTAAGTAACCTGTTGTTTTTTGTAATAATTGCATCGCTTCTTGAAGATCCGAAGCATATTTTTCCAAACCTTTTACAGTACTTCCTTCTTGAATTGCTTTTCCAACTTCTCTGAAAAATAAAGCCGTTGCTTTTCCATTTTTCATCAAGACTTTTCGTCCTAATAAATCCATTCCTTGAATTCCTGATGTACCTTCGTAAATCGAATTAATCCGAATATCTCGGTAATATTGTTCTAATGGAAAATCCTTACAATAACCGTAACCGCCCAAACATTGTAAACCTGTACTGACCGACAAGTTTCCCATATCAGAAGGAAATGTTTTTACGATTGGCGTAAGAAATTCTAATAATAAACGATATTCCTCTTGCTCCTCGCCTTCCGTTACATGTTCCATATCAGCGTAGAAACTCGTTTGTGTCACTAATGATTGTGACCCTTCTGTAATCGCTTTTTGGAACAATAACATCCTCCGAACGTCTGCATGTTCGATAATCGGAACTTGTGGAAACGAAACATCTTTTTTGGAAATATGACGACCTTGTGGACGTTCGATTGCATATTGTAAAGAAGCGTAATAAGCTGCCGTCGCAATTGCATTCGCTGTCATTCCGACTGCAATTCTCGCTTCATTCATCATCTGAAACATATATTTCAAACCATAATGAGGTTCACCAACTAAGTAACCTCGACAATCCTCGTTTTCACCAAAAGACAAGTGCGTTGTCACATAAGCGTGACTTCCCATTTTATCGAATTTTCCTGCCGTCAAAACGTCATTATACTCCAAGTCTCCACTTTCTGTATATCGATGTTTCGGTACCACAAAAAGAGAAATTCCTTTTGCTCCAGCCGGGCCACCTTCTATTTTTGCCAACGTCAGATGAACTATATTTGGCACACCAGTGTGATCACCACCCGAAATAAATATTTTTTGACCTTTGATTTTATAGTAACCTTCGTCCGTCAATTCTGCGGAAGTAACAATATCGGTAAGTGAACTTCCTGCTTGAGGTTCTGTCAAAGCCATTGTACCTTGCCATTCACCCGAATACATCTTTCCGAGATAAAGTTCTTTCAGTTTTTCAGAACCAAAACTATCAATTAAATTAGCAGAGCCTGCGGTTAAACCAGTGTAAGAAACGGCGGCAAAATTAGCCGCATAAAAAATGCAAAGTGCATTATTCAGCACAGAATAAGGCATTTGTTGTCCACCAAGCTCATAGGATTTTCGAGCAGAAATCCAACCATCTTCCCCCAATCGTTTGATTACTTTTCCAACTTGTGGATGCACGGTAATACTACCATTTTCTACTTTTGGATCTAATTTGTCCATTTCCATATAATAAGGAAATAGTTCTGCGTCCGCTAAGTCTTTGGCTGTATCCAAAATCATATCAAACATCTCCGGGTTATAATCGGAATGAAGTTCGTACTTACTCAATGATGCCACATCAAAAACTTCGTGTACAAGGAATTTTAAATTCCGCATGCTAATATACTCACTTGCCATTTATAATGTTATTACATTGTTTCAAACCTTCATCGTTTCCTTGTTAGAAAAATATTGAAACGATGTAACCTTGAAACAATTTTCTTTTAATTTTATCGAAGCCCTAAATTAGGTAATAATTTGATTAGAAGAATAAATTAAATGGAAAATCTATAATTTGGAGAATTAATTCATTAAAGTTAAACTATTCACGAAATATTAGTTTACAATTACCGATTTTAAAGTCTGAAATTATACCCAACAATAATTATCCTTATGGCCAATTATTGACGTAATTGAAAACCCATTATTAAAATATAATGGCAAATTAAAGGAAAATCAGAGGAATACGTTACTGGTTTTATTGGAGGTGAAAACGGTTATAAAAATCATGTAGGCACAGGATAAGACGAATCAAATTTTAGTAAATTTCGAATATTTCGTTCTTTTAGAAGTTACGAATTAATTAGCTTTCGAGCTAACTTCAAATTATAAAAGACCAATCTGATTCATCGAGGGAATCAATATACTCGACTTTTTGCAAAAAATGAGGTTGAAGCATTTTTAGAATATTGATTCTATCGATCAAATATATCGTCTCTCTTTAAACCAAAATATCTAAAACCTTTATATCTTTAAATTTCGTAACATGAAAATATGAAAATATGAAATACAAAGCTTTAAATCCAAAACTATACAAACTCAACCGTAAAAACTTTGCAAAATCATTGCCATCAGACGCAATTTCGATTTTTAATTCTAACGATATGATGCCTCGTACCGGCGATGCATTTCATAAATTTCGTCAAAATTCTGATTTACTTTATCTTTCGGGTTTAGATCAAGAAGAAGTTGTGGTGGTTTTATTTCCGGATTCTCCAAATAAAAACTGGCGAGAAGTCGTGTTCACGAAAAAGACAAATGAACATATTGCGATTTGGGAAGGTGCAAAATATACGAAGGAACAGGTTCGAGAAGTTTCGGGAATTCAAACGGTATATTGGCTGGAGGAAATGGATAGGGTCTTGACAGAAATGATTATTCTTTCAACGGTTATTTATTTGAATGGAAATGAAAATTACCGTTTTAATTCTCCTGTACAATATAAGGATTTGCGATTTTTGGAGGAGATGAAAAAAGCTTTTCCTTTCCATAAAATCGAACGTTCACAACCGATTATGAAGCAGTTGCGAATGATTAAATCAAAATACGAAGTCCGTGCAATTCAAACGGCTGCAGACTTGACAGAAAAAGCTTTTCGTCGAGTTTTGAAATTTACAGAACCAGGCGTGACGGAATATGAGATTGAAGCAGAAATCACACACGATTTTTTGAGAAACTCGGCAACGGGTCATGCTTACGAGCCAATTATCGCCAGTGGTGCGAATGCTTGTGTTTTACATTATTTAGAGAATAATAAATCTTGTGAATATGGAGATTTGTTGCTCATGGATTTTGGAGCAGAGTATGCAAATTACGCAGCAGATATGACGAGAACAATTCCGGTAAGTGGGATATTCACGAAGCGACAAAAAGATGTTTATCAAGCCGTTTTGAATGTGATGAAAGCTTCTATTCAAATGCTCCGTCCTGGAACGAGTATTCAAAAATATCATAAAGAAGTTGGGAAAATTATGACGGCTGAATTGGTTAGAATTGGTTTGTTGGACAAAACCGATGTCAAGAATCAATCAAAATCAAATCCTTTATATAAAAAATATTTTATGCACGGAACTTCCCATCATTTGGGTTTAG
>CAWVWD010000337.1:0-5339 GCA_963933585.1 uncultured Saprospiraceae bacterium | reverse complement strand
AATAATAAATTAAATTAATTCGTAAAACGAAATAATTTGGTGCGTTTGCCCTTGTGATATATAGCCATTTCGGCTTAAGTCCGATTTTCTACTATTTCCATTCTTTTTTGAGCATTTAATCTATTATTTAATATTAAAAGTAGCATTTGAAGTTGCTTGTGAGTAATTTCGAGTCGTAGATTGCAAGTTCGACCGTACAAACGTAGTAATCAATCGTAAATCTATTTTTTTTATGTTAGAAGGCTTCGGCTGTACAATCGGACTCGCAACCTAAAATTCGCAGTCCAAAACACGAGATATTTTATGGATTCAAATATTTTACACCGGCTATTTTTACCAAAGCAACGATTCATCTGGCACATCGTCTTCTGGGTTTCCATACTGGTAATGTTCACGAGTATTGATGTATCAGAGTATTCTGAAAATTGGCAAAAAGTATTATTATCCAATTTTTTGGGGTTACCAGTGATAATAATGGCAACTTACTTGACATTATATGTTCTATTGCCTATTTTTCTAATCAAAAGAGCTTATAATCAGTTTTTTATATTATTCATATTATCTGCTTTTGGTTTTGGATTATTACAAAGAGCCATTGCTCAATACATCATTTTTCCACAAATTTGGGAGAAATATTTGGAACATGGCTGGTTTGTCTTTTACAAAATTGCTTTTAATATTATTAATATATATATCGTCGTTTTGGCGGCAGTTGCGATTAAGTTATTAAAGATTGCATTGCAAAATGAATATACAAGGCAGTTATTAGAACAAGAAAAATTACGGGCAGAGTTGAAGTTTTTAAAATCTCAAATTCATCCACATTTTCTTTTTAATACCTTGAATAATCTATACGCTCTAACGCTTCAAAACTCTACAAAAGCACCAGAGGTTGTCTTGAAATTATCAAGTCTTTTGGATTATATGCTTTTTGAGAGTAATGTTCCCGAAGTGCCGCTTTCTAAAGAAATCTCATTAATAAATAATTATATTTCGTTAGAAAAAATGCGTTATGGCGATGCGTTAGAAGTCAGTTTTAATTTTTCGATTGATTCGATTGAACGAGAAATTTCACCTCTTTTATTTTTTCCTTTTGTGGAATATGCTTTTCAACAGAGCTTAATGGATAACTCGGAGCCGATTTGGATTACAATCGATTTAGAAATTAAAAATAACATTTTGCTATTAGAAATTGAAAATGCGAAATTTAATAGTGATTCCATCCATAATTATGACTCTTTGGCGAATGTTCAACGTCGATTGAAGTTATTATATCCGAAAAAACACGAGCTAAAGCTATTAGATACGGAGGAAACGCATTCGATTGTCTTATCTTTAGAAATATAATAAATTGACGCCTTAATTCTGATAATCGCAAGAAAATCGTAGACTGATTGAATACTTCTCCAGCCTCCCGAGATTTCGGAATCAGCTTTTTCTTAAAAGCCCGCCTGCGGTGGGAACGGTCAAGGAAAGGAAGTCAAACAGTAGATTTCAATCTTAGCAAAATCGAGTCCTGTCATCTGGCTTCTCTCCTTTCTAAGAAAAGGAAAAGTGAATCCTGCATTTTATCAGGAAAAGTGAATTCAAACGAAAGTGCAGTTTCCATATTTAAAGAATCAAACAGACTAAAAAACGAAAATAGAATGATAAATTGTTTGCTTGTAGATGATGAGCCATTGGCAATGGATATTATCGCTTCTTATTTAGCGAAAATCCCAGGATTTAAGGTTGTCACGACGTGTAAAAATGCTTTGGAGGCTTTTGATGTATTACAAAAAGAGGAAATTGATTTGATGTTTTTAGATATTCAAATGCCACAATTAAATGGAATTGAGTTTGTAAAAACCTTAAAAAATCCTCCGAAGATTATTTTCACGACAGCTTTTCGAGATTATGCCATTGAAGGATTTGAATTAAATGCGGTAGATTATTTATTGAAACCCATTTCATTTGGTCGATTTATGAAAGCGATTAATAAAATCCACAGAAAGCCCGAAATAGAAACGATAAATCCACTTGAATCTCAAACCGTATCTTCTAATTTTGAACCGTTCTTATACATCAAAATGGATAAACGAATTTTAAAAGTTTATTTAGATGAAATAATTTACGTTGAAAGTCAAAAAGACTACGTCAGAATCGTTACAGAAGAAAAGGATGTGGTTACAAAACAGAAAATTTCTTATTTGGAAGAGCGATTGCCGAAAGATAAGTTTCTAAGAGTTCACCGTTCGTATATTGTTCCAATAAATAGAATTACCGCTTTTTCTACGACAAACATAGAAATTGATGAAATAGAACTGCCAATTGGCCGTAGTTACAAGCAATTCGTCACAGATGCGTTGAATTTTTAAGATTTATGGATTTTTTTTAGAAAAAAATGAAAATTTATTAATCTAATACACCATTTTTGTAATTCAATGCATCTAATACAATTGATTTGAAATATTTTCAAATCAATAACAAATTTTCATTCATCAATCGAATGGTTCAAAATATTACTTTTTGAAATTTATATGAAATGAACTTTCTGATTTCCACCAAAAAAATGTAATATTGCGACTAAACGAACGAAAACCAAAGTTTAAGAACCATGAGTAGGACCATACTAAACACCGTACTTACATTAATCTTTTTAGGCTTAGTATATGTATTGGCACAAATGATTTCTGAGCCAATACAATTCCAAAATCAAAAAGATAAGCGTGAAAGAGCCGTTGCTACGCAATTGAAAAAAATTCGTACTGCTCAGCGAGCATACAGAAGTATAACTGGAAAATATGCAGCAGATTTTGATACATTATCAGATGTACTAACAAATGCTCAATTTAAAATCGAAACAGTTATCGGTGATATTGATGCTGGTGAAGAAGTGACACGTACAGAAACTTTCGTAAATGCGATTGATTCTATGACGACACTTGGTATTAATACAAGTGCGGATTCACTATCTTATGTACCTTACGGAAGTACCGGTGCAAAATTCGAGATGAAATCTGCAGAAATTGAATATCAGTCAACTACCGTTCAGGTCGTTCAAGTGAAGATTCCTTGGAAAGATTTCATGGGAGATTATGCAAATCCAAGATATTCAGTATATGATCCAACGTATAATACGACTAATGTATCAGAGAAAAATTACTACTTGAAGTTTGGAGATTTAAACAAACCGACCTTGAACGCAAACTGGCGTAAATTTGGTAAGGCTACGGGAGATGAAGAATAATAAAACAGTAACGAATCGTACTGATTTATATAGTGATAATAACAACCTGTTTGTTCTAATTGGGGCAAACAGGTTGTCTTATTTTATCACCTCGCCAGAAAAAGTAATTTTACTACAATCAATAGAACAACTCGATACCAAAACATTTGCCTCATTTTTTGATGAAGAGCAATATTTCGATACATTATTTGCTACTGTAAAAGTAGGTTTTGTTACGCCTTATACGACTTTAGTGCCCAACCTTATTTACACCGAAGGATCCGCAACTTCTTACTTAGAAAATAGCTTTAGCATTCCACATCAACATTATCTTTTGATAGATAATTTAGCTTCGCTTCAGTGCCAAAATGTATTTTTAGCACCAATCGAAATTTATGATTTTTTGCAAAATAAATTTGATCATATTGAATTCTATCACGCTGAAACACCATTATTAACGGCTTGGCAAAAAGAGGCCGTTCAGTTTCAGCAACCGACAATTTTCATCAATGTAATTGGTAGACAATTTCAAATTGCCGCTTTTCAGCAAGAAAAACTCCTTCTATCCAATACGTTTGAATTCAAATCAGCGAAAGATTTTATTTATTATACATTATTGGTTTTTAATCAATTAAACCTTTCCACCGAAAATTCAAAATTATTCTTGAGTGGCGAGGTCATGCAAAATTCTCGGATTTATAAATTATTATATCGCTACATACGTAAAATTGAATTTATAAGCCGTCCAACAGCATTTCAATTCGACGAACAGTTTGCAGACCAACCAAAACATTTTAACTTTGACCTTTACAGTTTTTATACGGTTTAGGCAATTGATGATTCGTAAGTAAGCGTGTTCAGAATAATTTTAACACAACCTATCCCAATTCTCGGGATAAAGTTTTAGCTTTCTTACCATCTATAATCTAAAAAAAAAGCCCGTCATACCGACGAAGGTTGGTATCTCTTCAAGGCAACGAAATAAAATTTCAACTAATTCAAAATAAAAATTGGTAGCTTTCTTAAAATTGAGCCTTTGCAGTCGGGAGATACGAATCTTTGTCTGTATAACGGTCATTTTTTGATTTTTTCACTTGGTGAATAAATATTCTGAACACTACTAATTCATAATTCATAATTAAAAGATGCGCATAATAGCAGGAGATTTTAAAGGTAGAAAATTCTATCCGCCAGCAGATAAATGGCCAACTCGCCCAACGACAGACTTCGCAAAAGAAGGTTTATTTAATGTGATTAATAATAACTTTTACTTCAATGATTTGAAGGTTTTGGACCTTTTTGGAGGAACAGGAAATCATAGTTATGAATTCATTTCCAGAGGTTGTGAAGATGTCACTTACGTTGATAAATTTAGTGGCTGCTTAAAATTCGTGAGAGAAACGGCAAAAACATTAGACATCGAAGATAAAATCAATATTATCAGAGCTGATGTTTTCAAATTTATCGAATCTGCACATAGTCAATGGAGTTATATTTTTGCTGGCCCACCTTATGGTTTGGCGAGTTTAGATGCGATTCCTGATTTAATTTTTGAAAAAAAGATGCTTAAAGCAGAAGGTTGGTTCGTATTAGAACACAATCCTAACCATAATTTCAAAAATCATCCAAATCTACACGAAGTCAGAAATTACGGTAAAACGATATTTAGTATCTTCACAAATGAAGCTGCAAACGAAACGAAAGAATTATAAATTATAAATGCTAAACTATTTGACGCTCTAATATAGCATTATCAAATGTTTTATAATTAAAAAATATAAATTTATTAATTCCATATGACTAATAATACGGTCGTTATAAAATAGCATTATTACGTCAAATGGTTTATCATTTATGGTTCCTTTTACGTCATTTAAAAAAAAATCAATGAAAAAAATAGCCGTTTTTCCTGGTTCTTTTGATCCAATTACAACCGGTCATATAGAGTTAATCAAACGTGCAATTCCACTTTTTGATGAGTTAATTATTGCAATTGGTATTAATTCCAAGAAGCAATCACTTTTTTCATTAGAACAGCGTTTGGCTTGGTTAGAAAAAGTTTTCGAGAACGAACCTAAAGTTAGGACTGGTCATTATGAAGGCTTAACGGTCAAATACTGCAAAAGCATCA
>CAWVWD010000336.1:0-5380 GCA_963933585.1 uncultured Saprospiraceae bacterium | reverse complement strand
TTGACTTATTTTGATGGGGAATATCAGGTTAAGCCACATGCCTTTACAGTTGAATATGATTCGATTGATTATAATGAATATTTTCAACCTTTAGATATTGAAGTAAGTCGAAGTAAAATGAATTTGAAGGTGATAAATGGAACAGGAAGCGATAAACTTCCTATTATTATAGATTTTAATAATATTGAATTAAAAAAAGGCGATGGTGCAGGTTTTTCCAATCGTCATGGATTAACATTTGATAGCAAAATTATCAAAAATGGTATTATTCAACTAAAGACTTATAACAGTTCTACACGTAGTCAAAAAATAGGAAATGATAATATTACAATTGACTTTGAGCAGGTGGTAATTATAGATTCAAACGAAATGAAAAATCTGAACTCAAATTAAGAAAAATTATAGATTAGGGATGATTTTATTAAGATTATAATGACCAAGCTGGAACTTGGTTTTACGCTCAAAAAGTAAACTAAAAAACCTCAAATAGTTTTATATTCTGTAAAACCTAATTTTTACAGAATTTATTAAAATTATTCAATACATTTGTAGAACAAAACCAAATTATAAATCATTTAGATAGTGAGTTTATTAACGTTGGTTTTTTCCAATAAAAAGAAATAGTAGGATAATGTTAAAATTAATAATTAGACTATCCATGAAAAGCAAAGCATTAGAAACGCAAGTAATACCAACGCTATTCTACTTTTTCCAATTAACTTTCCAGTGTGTTTTCAGTAATAAAGTTGGTAAAGTATATCGTCGAGTTTATTCGATGGGTAATTAATTGCCAATCAGCGACTTTCATTGTCGTTACATATTATTAAATAAAAAAAATAAAGCTCCCAAAGAGCGACATCATTAACCGATGGTAAAGCCATTGGAAAAAAAACAAAGAAATGAGTAGAAGTATTCACAAGGTAGCCGTTTTGGGTTCAGGCGTGATGGGTTCTGGCATTGCTGCACATTTTGCCAATATTGGTTTAGATGTGTTGATGTTGGACATCGTTCCGTTTGACCTTAAAGAGGAAGAAAAATCAAATCCTGCGGCTCGTAATCGTATCGTTAATAGCTCACTTAAAGCAGCTATAAAATCTAAACCTGCAGCATTCTATGACAAAGGTTTTTCAAGTCGTATTCAGACTGGAAACTTTGATGATGATTTTGATAAAATCAAAGATGCAGATTGGATTATTGAAGTAATTCTTGAGAATTTAGATATTAAAAAATCGCTATTTGAGCGTGTGGATAAAGTTCGTAAGAAAGGTTCTTTAATCACATCAAACACTTCTTCTATTCCGATTCACTTGATGGCAGAAGGTAGAAGTGAAGATTTTAAAGCACACTTTACAGGAACACATTTCTTCAATCCGCCTCGTTATATGCGATTGTTTGAAGTTATCCCAACGCCTGATACAAGCAAAGAAGTCGTGGATTTCTTTATGAATTACGGTGATGTTTTCTTAGGAAAACAAACGGTTCTGTGTAAAGACACCCCAGGTTTTATTGCCAATAGAATTGGAATTTATGCCTTTTCAAAAATTTACAATACGACTCAAAGAATGGGTTTAACGATTGAAGAAGTTGATGGTTTGACTGGTTCTGTTTTGGGACGACCAAAAACGGGAACATTCCGTTTGGGTGATTTAGTTGGAATTGATACTTCAGTGAAAGTAACCGGTGTAATCAAGGATAATTGTCCGGATGATGAAATGGCAGACCTTTTTGTGACACCTGATTTTGTGAATCAAATGGTCGCAAATAAATGGTTAGGTGATAAAACAAAACAAGGTTTTTATAAGAAAACCAAAGGACCTGATGGCAAGCGTTTAATCTTAGCATTGAACCTAGAAACATTAGAATATGCGCCATCACAAAAGCCAAAAATTGCAAGTCTGAAAGGTGCGAAAAAAGCAGAGAATGTTAAAACTCGTATCAAGTTCTTGTATGATGGAAAAGATAATGGTGGTGAATTTACTCGGGAAACAATGAGTGGATTATTTGCTTATTCTGCTAATCGTGTTCCAGAAATTTCGGATAATATTTATAGCGTCGATGATGCCATGCGTACAGGTTACGCTTGGGGATTTGGACCTTTTGAATATTGGGATATTATCGGAATTGAGAAAGGAATCGAAACGGCAGAAGGTTACGGTTTGACGGTTGCGGATTGGGTGAAAGAAATGGTGGCAGCAGGCAATACGACTTTCTACAAATCTGAAAATGGTATTCGTAAATATTACGATTTAGCAACGAAATCTTATCAAGCATTACCAGGAGCAAACGAGTTTATCGTTTTAGATGCTCACCGTGAGAAAACACCTGTTTTCAAAAATGCAGAATGTACTTTACATGATATTGGTGATGGTGTTTTGTGTTTTGAGTTCAGAAGTAAAATGAATTCATTGGGAGAAGGTGTTGTTACCGGATTGAATAAAGCGATTGATATTGCGGAAGAAGGCAATTGGAATGGTTTGGTCATTGGTAATAATTCTGACCGTTTTTCTGTCGGTGCGAATCTGATGATGATTGGTATGATGGCCATGCAACAAGAATATGACGAATTGAATTTTGCAATTAAGACTTTCCAAGATACGATGATGCGTTGTCGTTATTCTTCTATCCCTGTGGTCGCTTCTTTACAAGGTTTAGCACTTGGTGGCGGTTGCGAAATGACGATGCACTGTGATGCTGCAATGGTTGCTGCCGAATCTTACATCGGTTTGGTAGAAGTTGGTGTTGGGTTGATTCCTGGCGGTGGCGGAACGAAAGAGTTTGCCGTTCGTGCTTCTGACGACTTCAAAAAAGACGGCGTTCAAATTCCATCTTTAATTGATCGTTTTGTAACAATTGCTCAAGCAAAAGTAGCGACTTCTGCACACGAAGCTTTCAATCTTGGTTTATTGAATGAGAAAGATCGTGTCGTTATGAATACGCAACGTAATATTGCGGAAGCGAAAAAAGAGGTTTTACGTTTAGCTCCAAGTTATACTCGACCAACTGAAAGAACTGATATTATGGTTTTAGGTCGTCAAGGTTTGGGCGCATTATATACCGCAGTTGCCAGTTTCAAGTTGGGGAAATATATTTCTGAACATGATATGTTGATTGCAAAAAAAGTAGCTTCAGTGATGTGTGGCGGTGATTTGACGGCTCCACAGATGGTTTCTGAACGTTATTTGTTGGATATAGAGCGGGAAGCATTTTTGAGTCTTTGTGGCGAGCAGAAAACACTTCAAAGAATTCAACATATGCTTACTACAAATAAGCCGTTGAGAAATTAATAAATTTTGAGATAAAGAACAGAACTTAAAAACGTTCCTCAATATAAAAGTTAATTAGAAACCGTCATTCCGACGAAGGTCGGAATCTCCTAAGTTGCAAAGGCACAAAATTGTAACCTTGCACAAAGTAAAATTGTTAGCTTTTTGAATATTGAGTCCTTACGTTGAGGAGATTCCGACCTACGTCGGAATGACGGTCTTTTTTTGGTTTTTTAGATTTTGTGTTTTAATCACGATTCGTTCTTTATTAAAATTGATAAAAAAATAAAAAATGCAACAAGCATATATTGTTAAAGCATATAGAAGTGCAGTCGGCAGAGCGAAAAAGGGTGGATTCCGTTTTTATCGTTCAGACGATATTGCATCAGATGTAATCAAGCATCTAATGTCAACAGTACCAGAGTTAGACCCAAATTTGGTCGATGACCTTATTGTAGGTTGTGCGAATCCGGAAGGAGAGCAGGGCTTACAAATTGGGCGTCAGATTGCGTTACAAGCAATCGGAATAGAAGTACCTGGAATGACGGTAAATCGTTATTGTGCTTCGGGATTAGAAACGATTTCAATTGCAGCAGCGAAAATTAATGCTGGAATGGGCGAAGTTTACTTGGCAGGTGGTACGGAAAGCATGAGTATGATTCCGATGACTGGTTATAAATTGGCTCCGAATTATCGCTTTGCGAATAAAACACCAGAATACATGGTGGGAATGGGTTTGACCGCAGAAGCGGTAGCAAACAAATTCGGAATTTCGAGAGAAGCTCAAGATCAGTTTGCTTTCAATTCTCATGTAAAAGCAGCCGCAGCAATTGATGCTGGAAAGTTTAAAGATGAGATTGTGCCGATTGATGTGAAACATGTTTACGTTGAAAATGATAAACGAAAAGAAGATTCTTGGACGGTTGATACGGATGAAGGTGTTCGTAGAAGTACAACGCCAGAAGGTTTGGCTCGCTTGCGTGCCGTTTTTGCACAAGGCGGTTCAGTGACTGCTGGTAATTCTTCTCAAACATCTGATGGTGCAGCCTTTACGTTGGTAATGAGCGAACGCATGGTGAAAGCCTTAAATCTTGAACCGATTGCTCGTGTGGTGACTTGCGTTGTTGCAGGTGTTGAGCCATTATATATGGGAATTGGTCCTTGTGCAGCGATTCCGAAAGCGTTGAAATATGCTGGTTTGAAATTGCAAGATATTGAGCAAATCGAATTGAATGAAGCTTTTGCTGCTCAATCTTTAGCTGTAATTCAAGAGGCAGGCTTGAATCCTGAAATCATTAATCATAATGGTGGAGCAATCGCTTTAGGACATCCGTTAGGTTGTACTGGTGCGAAGCTGACGACTCAACTTATCAACGAAATGCGTCGTCGTGACCAACGTTACGGCATGGTGACGGCTTGTGTTGGTGGCGGTCAAGGTATTGCGGGAATTATTGAACGATTGAGTTAGAATTTTCCATAGGTACAACCTATGGCTATTGATATTCGACTATTCCATAGTCGGGAGGCGAGGCTTTTGGGCTTCGCCTTTTTGTGTTTTTTGTGTATCTTTGAAATAGTAGGAAATCAACATTAAAACAATCAAAAATGATAACATCACTTAATCAATTAGATTTTAACAAGAAGTATAACTATTCAGATTACTTAATGTGGCAATTTCAAGAACGTGTAGAGTTATTGAAAGGAAAGCTATTTCCGATGGCTGCACCGAATGTGAATCATCAAAGAATTTCGAGTAATTTGCATCTTGAATTAGGTCTTTTTCTAAGGAATAAACAATGTGATTTATTCGCTGCACCTTTTGATGTTCGTTTGCCTTTGTCTTCAAGTAAAGTAACGGATGATAAAATTGATACGGTTATTCAACCTGATTTATGTGTTGTTTGTGATGAAAATAAGTTGACAAAACAGAGTTGTGTTGGTGCACCTGATTTGATTGTTGAAATTCTTTCTCCGGGTAATTCTCGTCGAGAGATGAAAGATAAATTTGAATTATACGAAGAAGCCGGCGTTTTAGAATATTGGGTGATTGACCCTGAACGGAAAGCGGTTTTTGTTTATCATTTGGATAAAAATACAGACAAATATGTTGCTCAATT
>CAWVWD010000335.1:0-5384 GCA_963933585.1 uncultured Saprospiraceae bacterium | reverse complement strand
ATTCGAAATACATAATAGAATAATAACACAACCCCGATTCCTGCGATAATTCCGCCTCGTGTACGTTCCAACATCGCAGAAACAAAAGTGAAAATCTGAGTGACAATCTCTTCTTGTCCTTTAAATTGTCCCAAAATTTGTTTTTCCAAATTTTGCTCGAATCCAAAACCTTGAGCAATACCAAAAGCCATCGCCAAAACAGGAACTATCGTCAGCAGAGTATAATAAGTCAAGGCAGAAGCTCGAACAACACACAAATCCTTTTCGAAATCTCTTATTGCTAATAATAATACTCGAATAGAATTAATCTGAATCGCCTTCCATTTAGAAAGGTTTTTTGTTCTAATTTGCCAAATATCTGTTTTGAAATATGTAATTAGTCTTTGAATCATCTTTTTCGTGTTTCGAGTTTTGTATGGCAGGTTTCGTATTACGAGTTGCGGATTTTATCACATAAACGTAAACTATATTGGTGTCTTTTATTTATAAATGGTTTATAGTACATATCTATGTAAAATGGTCAAACCCGTAATTTGGAATTCGTATTCCGTGATTCCCGCAACTGCAATTTTGCGGTCAAAACGCCATAACGTTTTTCTATATTAGAATGGTCAAAAGGAATTCCGTTACGAATGCTGGTGTAAAGCTGATGGCCTTCGTAATGATTTTCATCCAAGATAATGAAATCTTGTTTAAACTTTTCCATAATATCCCAAGAAAACGCTGAAGGTTCGGTAATTGTAGGTTTTTCGTGAATATCAGCGATAAATAAAAATAAACCGTTTGGTTTCAAAACTCGTGTTAATTCCACAATGGATTGATTTAAATCATCGACATGATCTAAGGAATTAAATGAAGTCACGACATCGAAATAATTATCCTCAAAAGGAATCGCTTCTGAACCAGAATTGATGTATTTCATTCGATGTTTATCTGCACCCATTTTTAAGTAATCATCGGATAACGGATCTAGTCCAATACATTCGGCAGCCATTGTCGCCCATTCCAAACTTCCCCTTGGACCGCAACCAATATCCATGATTTTTTTGGCCGTATAAAAATCTGTATCTAAATTAAAATAGGTTGTATAAAAAGGTTCATAATGGTCATTATTGAACGTTCCTTCTCTCCATTTTTTTAATTGCCAATACAAAAGTTCGGTCTTTTCCTTTATTAAACTGCCACCGATGGCCCAGGATGAAGCATTAACTATCCAGTCAAACCATTTGGTATTTCTATATTTTTCAATTTTCATATTATGATTTTCTAATGCAAAGGTCACAAAACTAGAAAGGTTTCACTTCATTAGCGAAGTGAAACCTTTCAATAAACTATTATTTATTCCTTAAGTAATCGAACGACTACGTAAACATGGTCAAACTAATCACTTATCACGAATCACAAATTAATGTTGGTGTCCGCCTTCTCCATGAACGTGTCCATGTTCAACTTCTTCCTCGGTTGCATCACGTAATTCTTGGATAGCTCCTTTGAAATATAAATCTTTTCCAGCCATTGGATGATTAAAATCCATAACGATTTGTTCTTCACTTACCTCTTGAACAAGACCTTGAAGCATGTGACCTTCGTCATTACGCATCGGAATCATCTGTCCAACTTTTAACATCTCTTCAGCTTCTGCAAATACTTCTCTTGGAATATTTACGATTGCTTCATTATCTCTTGGTCCATAAGCTTTATCAGAAGTAATCCCGAAAGCGAACTCCTCACCGGCTTTTAATCCTGAAATATTGTTTTCAAAATCTGGAATCATTTGTCCTGCTCCATAAAGAAAAACTAATGGATTTCCTTCTTCTGTTTTTTCTACAAACTCTCCGTTAGCATCGCTTAACTTTAACTCATAAGTCAAAGAAATAACTTTGTTCTGTGATACTGTCATTACAATAAATTAACAACTTGAACTTTTTCAAGTTAATGAATAAAATAATTTTTTTTGAAGCCACAAAGGTAAGTATTATTTTGGTAAGGACTGAGTCAGAACAATATATTTGTGTAGGACTTCATTTTATGCGTAAGGACTAAATTTAAACTTTTTATTATTTCAATCGTCAAAAACAATAATCATTAAATTAGAAAGCACTAAATATTATCATCATATGCGCACAAATCAGAAAAAAATACAGCATTTATATTGGCGAGCCGGTTTCGGTTTAGACATTTCTGAACTGGAAACTCAATCCAAATTAGCTATAAAAAAGGCTGTAAATGAATTGTTCAGAAAAGCCAAAACGCCGACCTTACTCAAGGGAAATTCTGAAAGAATAGATATGGCAATATTTAGTAAATTAGAGAAATCTGAGAAGAAAGAAGTCCGAAAGAAAGGGGTTCAATCTATGATGGAACTCCGAACACTTTGGATAAAACAGATGATGCGTTCAGATAATCCTTTGCTCGAAAGGATGACTTTGTTTTGGCACGGACATTTTGCTTGTACCATTTTGTTTAAGCCTTATAATGCTGAAAGTCAAAATAATACAATTCGCCAACATGCTTTAGGTAATTTCAAAGATATGGTTTTAGCCATTTCTAAAGATATTGCGATGATTCGCTTTTTGAATAACCAGCAAAATCGAAAAAATAGTCCAAATGAGAATTATGCTCGGGAATTAATGGAATTATTTACGATTGGCAGAGGAAATTATATTGAAAATGATGTGAAAGAAGCTGCAAGAGCTTTCACTGGTTGGCATTCTAACGGTAAGGATGAGTTTTTTTTTAATAAAAGACAGCATGATTTTGATTCTAAAACATTCATGGGAAAAAATGGAAATTTTGATGGTGAAGATATCATTGATATCATCTTAGAACAAAAGCAAACAGCTCGATTTATTGCGACAAAGGTTTATCGTTATTTTGTAAATAAGAAGGTAAATGAAAAATACGTTGAGCAACTAACGAATGTTTTTTACAACTCTAATTATAATATCGAAACCTTAATGCGTACTGTTTTTGAAAGTGATTGGTTTTATGATAAAGAAAATATAGGTACCAAAATTAAATCTCCTATTGATTTATTAGTCGGAACGATGAAAACCCTTAAAGTAGATTTTGATTCTAATAAATCGGTCACTTTTATTCAAAAAGTATTAGGACAAGAGTTATTTCATCCACCAAATGTTGCAGGTTGGGAAGGTGGAAAAGCTTGGATTGATAACGCGACATTAATGATCCGATTGAACTTGGCGAATTATCTTTTCCAAACAGCAGCCGTCAATATTACGTTGAAGCCTGAATTTGAAGCATTAATAAATCGATCTACAATTAAAAAAATTGAAGGATCATTAAAAACGGGGGAAATTGTAAAAACATTTAAGAAGAAGGATAATTCCGTCATTTTTGAAGAAATGAAAGATTGGTTGATTCAGCCCAATTTAGTATTAGAAAAAGAATCGTTAGATGATTTTATTTTTAATGACAATAAGAAAAATTACATCGAATCATTAGTGATGAGATTAATGACTTTACCCGAATATCAACTTTGTTGATTAGTTAAATTTTACCGATTCACCAATTCACAAATCAACCAACAGATGAACAGAAGAAATTTTTTAAGAAATACAGGTTTAGCTTCTGCAACCTTGTTTGTACCACAGTTTCTAAGTGGCTACACGAACAAAGGGTTTACCAATAATGGCAAAAATTTAGTCGTCATTCAATGGTCAGGTGGAAATGACGGGTTAAATACGGTCGTTCCATTTCACAATGATTTATACTATAGAAATCGTCCAAATTTGGCCATTAAGAAAAGCGATGTCTTAAAATTAAACGATGAATTAGGATTTAATCCTGCAATGTCTGGCTTAAAATCCTTGTATGACGATGGATTGGTTTCTATCGTTAATAATGTCGGTTATCCGAATCCTGACCGTTCCCATTTTCGCTCAATGGACATTTGGCATACAGCGAGTAATAGCAATGAATATTGGAGAACTGGGTGGTTAGGACGTTATTTGGATGAATCGTGCAAAGATTGTGACGCTCATACTGCTTTGGAAATTGACGATACTTTGGTATTGGCATTAAAAGGGGAGACGAGAAGTGGTTTTGCCGTTTCTAATCCAATTCAATTAAAGCAAAGGACGCAAAATAAATTCCTAGAACAAATCACTCATCATCACGAACATCATCATGAAGAAAATGTGGCGTATTTGTATAAAACGTTGATTAGTACACAGGCTTCCGCTAATTATTTATTCGACCAATCTCGAATTTATAAAACGAAAACGACTTATCCTGCAACTGGAATTGGAGCAGATTTAAAGAAAATCGCAGGGCTGATAATAGCCAATACAGACACGAAAATCTATTATGTTAATATGGGCGGATTCGATACGCACGCGGCTCAAAAAGGTCAACAAGAACGATTATTAAAACAATATTCTGAAGCGATTGCTGTTTTTGTAGAAGATTTGAAAGATAATGAGAAATTAGATGATACGCTAATCATGACTTTCAGTGAATTCGGTCGGAGAGTCAAAGAAAACGCAAGTCGAGGAACAGATCACGGAACTGCAAATAATGTTCATTTTATTGGTGGAAAATTAAAGAAGCCGGGGATTTTTAATGAAGCTCCAAATCTTTCGAATTTAGATCATGGCGATTTGATTTATTCTGTTGATTTTAGAAAAATCTATGCTTCGGTCTTGAAAAATTGGTTGGACGTAGAACCGGAATCTATCTTAAACCAGAAATTCAAGCCGCTGAATCTAGTCTAAGTAGTAAGTCAAGTCAATAGTGTCGAGTAGATTTTGTCAAAAAAACACCGACATGATTGATTTGACTTACTACTTAGATATTATTTTTCTTATTTTTTATCTAGGCGGTATTTTTATTTTGAAATTGCCAAAAAGGCTATAAAATATCAGGTGTTTTCAAAAATACCTGATATTTTATAGCCTTTTTAATTTTATCAATATGTCCGGATATTTATTGTTTTAGGGCATGCGGTACGAACGGGCAGATCGGAATGTGATTGTAAATCTCACGAGGTTACGGAAAAGTCAAAGAGAAACCTGTTGAAACAAATGTGCTTCGATTTTTCTATGCACGAATTCCACTTAATACAAGTGTCAAAATTGAACCGATTCAAAAAGATTTATTAGGAATTGCGAATGAATTTTGGATTAGTTTCTAATTAGCAGGATATTTATATGATAAAAAATACGTTTTCGTTCTGGGAAGCTTTGAGGAAATAAATTTTACCAATATTCTTTTTCACGATGTTAAAGGCGTTATGATTGCATAGCTGGATTTAGATATAAATTTATAAGGCTCTAAAAATATTGTAGGTTTCAAATCATATATTATCTATTATCAAATCATTAAAATCAAGACTATGAAAAAAAGTTACATCCTATTTTCTT
>CAWVWD010000334.1:0-5392 GCA_963933585.1 uncultured Saprospiraceae bacterium | reverse complement strand
GTCATTGGTCGCATAACGGAAACGGGCTGCTTTACACAAACGAACGCCGTCAATGATAGACGCGTGATTCAAGGAATCGGAAATTATCGCATCTTCTTTTCCTAAAATCGGTTCGAATAATCCACCATTTGCATCAAAAGCTGCGGCATATAAAATCGCATCTTCACAACCGACAAATTTTGCAATTTTTTGTTCCAACTCCTTGTGAATATCTTGTGTGCCACATATGAATCGAACAGATGACATTCCGTAACCGTGTGAATCAATCGCATCTTTTGCGGCTTGAACTACTTCTGGATTTGAAGATAAACCCAAGTAATTATTCGCACAAAAATTTAAAACTTCGCCACCTGGCTGTGCTTTAATTTCAGCCGCTTGTGGTGTCGAAATAATACGTTCTTTCTTATATAAACCTGCTGCTTCAATAGCAGTTAATTCCTGTTGTAATGACTTTTCTACGTTCTTGAACATTCTTTTCGTTTATTATTTTGAGTAATAAAAATCATGTTTTTTGAATCCATCTCTAACCCTTCCCTTGAAATAGAAGGGAATAACGCTCGAAAGTTAAAAAATCAAGCACTCTAGTCTGGCTTCCTTCCTTTTGTAAGAGAAGGATTGTGGGTTCAATGTTGGTCTGCCGTTGTTATTAATTTCTTTTTTAAATTTAAAATCATGTCCGCCGTCATTTTAGCTAAGTCGTATTTTGGTTGCCAATTCCAATCTTGACGAGCTTCTGTATCATCGATTATTTTTGGCCATGATTCTGCAATTTTTTGACGATAATCTGGTTCGTATCTTATCGTAAAGTCTGGAATTTCTTTTTGAATGGCTTCTGCCAATTGTGATGGCGAAAAGCTTAAACCTGCCAAATTATAACTATTAGAAACGGTCAGACTCTCCTTTGGAGCTTCCATTAATTCTAATGTTGCACGAATCGCATCTTCCATGTAAATCATTGGTAATACCGCATTTTCCGCAAGGAAGCAAGTGTAATCTTTATTCAAAATTGCTTCATGGAAAATCTCGACAGCATAATCTGTCGTTCCGCCTCCTGGTTTAGATTGGTAGCCAATGATTCCTGGATAGCGCAACGAACGAACATCCACACCATAACGAGTACGATAATAATACGACCAATTTTCACCAGCAGCTTTGCTGATTCCGTAAACGGTAGAAGGAATTAATGTATTATATTGTGGCGTAGATTCTGGCGGCTGCTCTTCTCCGAAGACCGCAATCGAACTTGGGAAGAAAACTTTTACATCCCGTTTCTTTGAAATTTCCATGACATTAAAAAAGCCATTCATATTAATTTCCCAAGTTCGCAACGGATTTTTTTCTCCCGAAGCAGATAGAATTGCAGCTAAATGATAAATTTGGGTGGTTTGGTATTGTGTCACCAAGTCTTCAAAACGATTGGCATCCAAAACATCTAATTGCTCAAATTGAACCTTTTGATTTGGTTCAGGCGTAATATCGGTCGCAAGGACACTATTGTAACCATAACGCTCAATTAATGCTTGAACGAGAACAGTTCCAATTTGTCCATTTGCCCCAGTAATTAGGACGTTTTCTTTCATTTTTTAGTATAAATTGATTTGAATATCTGAATATTCGATTCGTATTGTTTTGAGGTATTTGTAACCTCTAACATTTATAAATATTTAAACATTCAAATCGTAAATATGGATGTCGTAAAATTAGGTATTTTTTGGATAAAATGAATTTTTAATTTTTAAGAGGAGCTGTAACCATATTTCAGACGGATATAATTACACACCCGGGCTATAAGTATGCACTTTTATTTTGGATTGACATTATTACCGCCCTCTACTACGTTAGCGGGCAGGTCTTACTTATTTCTTATCGAGAAAAAAATACAGGCTTTTAATTTATCCAAAAGTCCCCGTTAACAATACTTCCATTATTTTAATAATTAATCGTTAGGAAAAATATCATCTAAGTTTTTTGATTTTATATCTTTGAAAACCTGAAAATTGAATAAGAGTAAATATTAGGCTCTATCTGTAAAAACAAAATGGCGACCGATGGTCGCCATTTTATTACTATAAAAACTTATTAAATCTAATCTCTTTTGTCCTAATATTTTAAAAAGTTTGCAACGCAATAATTCTTGATATACTTATTTCCAAGATATTTACTACGCTATGAATTATTTACATATATTTTATTGAAAATTAATTTTGAACCATTAATTTATCTGTTCCATAAACATTTATGGTTATTTCATATAGAAAATCTGTCCAATTTCCATCACTTAGACGATCTGTACCAGGAATTGCAAAATCAACTTTCGTAACTACAAATTCTATTTTTCCAATATCTCTTCCTACTAAATCTATCCCAAACCATTCTTCTACACTTCGTCCGATATGACTATTAATTCTATTTACGGTATGGCCAACTTTCAAAATCGCATCATTTTCAGAAGTCAATAACGCTATGAATTGATCGTAATTTTCCTCTCCACTTTTTGCATCAATAATATACAATTTTGTTTCATTTGCTTCCGAAACAATTACATTTTTGAAAAGCATTGTTTCTGTCATCAAATTTATACCTGCTTGATAAAAACCAATCTGAGGAGCTAACTGTTGAGTTTTCCCTTTCACACCACCTTGCATTTTTGTTGATAGTGAACCAATCAATTGAGCTTGTACTGTTGTAAAAGTCAATAGAGCAATAATGATTAATGTGATTTTTTTCATTTTATAGTTTTTTAGTCTCATGTGTATATTACTGATTACTTCCATAATAGACGAATAAAGTGCCGATTTTATATTTCAACTGACTATCAACGACTTATAAAAAAACGAGCCTACAGGTTAATCCCAAAATGGGATAATTGTTATTTTTTTGAATTACTTAAGTTTAATAATCCGCCATTAAAAGAATAACTATAGTTTTAGGATAAGGTAATGATGAATAGGTTATTTATCTTTAATATTCCTAATCAATAATTTTTTCTATCTACTTTAATGAGCCGATATGACATTTTTAGTAAAAAAAATTAAATACGTAAAAATTTATTAATCAGTATAATATAAATTTATTTTTATATAATATTTATTTCCATATCGGATATTTAAGTAAATCCAAGTCTCTTATCAAGTGAATATATCTTAATTTATAAATATTATTGTGCAGTTGATTTTGATACGATGTCATTTATTTGGCACAATTCTTCGTACTTTTAGGGAAACAAATCAGGTTCTATCTATATGAAAATCAAACAATCAGATATAAATCAGACGAATCAAACAACTCAACAAGATAACTATCTACGATATAAATTCTTGTTCAATAGCTCTCCCATACCAATCCATGAAACTAATGTTACGAATATTTCAGAGGCTATTATAAAACTAAAGGATGAGGGCGTTGAGCGAATTGAAGATTACATTGAAATAAATCCTGACTTTATCAGTAAGATGTTTTATGATTCAGATATTTTCGATGTTAATGATGCGATGTTGAGTTTAACGGAATCAGATAGCAAGGAATATTATATCGAAAATTTCAAGTTGATACTTGGCGAACCTTGTTTTCAGTTTTTTCAAGCTGTGGTTATCGGGTTATTCTATGGTCGAAGTAGCTTATCCGGACAAACTCAAATAACAACTTTCAAAGGGAATAAAATTTGGATAGAAGCAACCGCAATGTTCTCATCAATGAATGGTGAAGAAGTTATCAACTATACATTTAAGGAAATTACAGAGAAAAAGCAAAGGGATAATGCGATTCAATTAATCAATAAACGCTTAGTAACAGGAAGTTTTCAAGAACACTTGAATAATTTGGTACTTGCACTCTCGGAAGCTTTTAATCTTTCTCACGTTTTCATCGGTACGCTTACCGCAGATGGAGAAAAAATTCAGACACTCGCATTTTCGGAGCATAAGGAAATTATAGAAAATATCGTTTACGAAGCGGCAGATTCCCCCTGTATTGAGATTTATTCCAATCCAAGAAAAATAATCTATGCAAACGATTTAGATAAAATCTATTCAAAAAATAATACAATCACAGCTTGGGGAGGAAAAAGTTATTTTGGTTATCCTTTATTTAATAAGAATGGAGGAATCATTGGACATTTTGCCTTTGTTAATAATCAAGAAATCAAAAATATTAATGTCTTACAAGATATCATGGAACTTTATGCTTCTTGGGCAAGTAGCGAATTAGAACACCTTAATAACCAACAGATTTTAAAGGAAAAAGCGAAAACAATAGCAGAAAACCTTGAAGAATTAAATCAAAAAAACCAAAAATTAGAGAAGTATATTGAAAGCAATATGCAGCTTGAGAACTTTGCCTATATTGCTTCGCATGACTTAAAAGCACCGATTCGGACAATCATTAGTTTTTCACAATTATTAAAGAGAAACTTAAAAGGTAAACTAAATGAAGATGGTGAAGAATATTTAGATTTCATAATTTCAGCAAGTCGAAATATGAAAGATTTGATTGAGGATTTATTATCTTATTCAAAAATAAATAGTCAACCAATTCAAAAGGAAAGTATTGTCATCGAAAATATTTTAATGGCAATCTCTGCTGAAATTCGAACTATTATTCATAAAAAAAATGCTATTATAAATTGGAATTGTTCCCTTATCGAAATATCGGGTGACTTGATTAAATTAAAACAAGTTTTTCAAAATTTGATTACCAATGGTATTAAATTCCACAAGTCTAATGTTCCGCCTATTATCAATATTACGTGTAAGGAAAAGCCAAATCATTGGCAATTCAGTGTCGAGGATAACGGAATCGGAATTAAGCCAGATTACTTTGAGCGCATTTTTATGCTTTTCCAAAAAATTCATCTAAAAAACGAATACGAAGGAACAGGTTTAGGTTTGGCAATTTGTAAAAAAATAATCACACAACATAAAGGGGAGATTTGGGTAGAATCAATCGTCGGCGAAGGAACCTCATTTCATTTTACAATTGCAAAATAAGTGATTTACCACAATCAAGTTATCAAATTTCAGATTCCTTGAACATAGCATCATTTGTTTCTCCTGAATCGTTCTATTATTGTTCCTCTATAAAGTAAAACTATTTTGCAAAAAAATAATGACTTTCTCAAAATACATTTTATCAAAATAACTTTACAATGAATTTCAAAATTAAATACTTATTACCAGTTTTTACACTTTTTATTATTGGTTTCAGTATTCCTGCTCAAGCAGCAGTTCATCACACAAATGATACTATTCGATCCGAAGTCTTTCTCAAAATGATTCCAATGACAAATGACCGATTTGATTATTTAGGTATGACAACAATGGAAGCTCGAATGTTCCGAGAAAATGACTATGTCCATTATTACACAAAAGATAATCGACAACGAGGACATGGAAAA
>CAWVWD010000333.1:0-5399 GCA_963933585.1 uncultured Saprospiraceae bacterium | reverse complement strand
TAGTGGACATGTCGAGTTAGAACCTAGTATTGTGATTCGACACATCGGTGAAAAAGCGACAGATAATTTGGCTACGCAAGACTTAATGAAATTAGTACAACAACTTTCACCTGGCTATCGTACCATTTTTAATCTTTATGTGATAGAAGGATATTCTCATCGAGAAATTGCTGAAACTATGGGCATTTCGGAAGGAACATCGAAATCACAACTGGCAAGAGCCAGAAATATCCTAAAAAAATTGGTTCAATCTCAAGTATAATAACTACTTATGAATAAAGATCAACATACCGATATTGATAAATTATTCCAAGATGCTTTTGGAAAATTTGAAGTTACTCCACCACCAAATATGTGGAATAAGATAGAAACGAGTTTGCCATTAACTGAAACAGATTCTCTGTTTAAAAATGCCCTTGAAAATTATGAAAAACAACCTTCATCAGGTGTTTGGAATAGTATTGAGCCGGAGTTGCCACTTAGTCTTACAATACGTAACGCTTTCATTCAATTAAGCAAAATCGCTGCCGTTTTGTTGGTAGGTATTACACTTTATGTGTTTACACAACAATTTGACTGGTCGAGCAATGATAATATTGTACAGCAAGAAACAGTTGCACCGGGTGACGTTAATAACCAGCAATCAGAAGGAACACAAGATGAAGTTTCTGTAGATGACTTGTTAGTAAATGATCAAATAGCAATGGCGGAACTTAAAGAAAATTCTATTAATTCAAATAGACCTTCTACCACATCTACTATTCGTGAAGAAAATGGACAGGTTAATTCTAATTCACCATTTAGTAATCCTGCAAATACGGTAAAAGGTAGTAGTAATGTTGAGAAATATTATCCTAATGAAGTGACGATTAATATTAATGAAATCGCTCGCAGAGTTAAGAATGGTGACAAAGACAGAATTCCAAGCGCGGAGTTATATAGTTTGGTCTTATTAGAAGAAGAACAAAGTTCTAAAATGGATACGTTGACTAAGGTGCAGAAGGAAGAGATGAGTAAGGAAATGAAGGCATTAAAGAATAAGAAAATGGAAGATGTGATTGCAGATAATGGTATGATTTATTTTGATGGAAAAATTCGTCGTCCAAAATCAAGTTCAGATCAGCCAGTTACAGGAAGTACTGCTGCCAAACCTTATTTGAGTTTACAAGGTGCTGCAGATGAAAGTATGGTAGGTTCAGGAATGAGATTCAATAGAAGTAGAGGTTTCGCATCTAAGATTTTTAGATTCATAAAGTAAGGCGAAATAAATGAATAATTTACCCGCTTTAACTCGTCCCTTTTATGTTTAAAAGAATAAAAAAATGAGTGCGTTCCACAATACTCGGGACGCACTCATTTTTTTTATAAGTTCTTTATAAGCTCTATCCGATAAGCAGCTGATGAGAAAAACAACTTCGTTAACGGGTAGGTGATTTATTATCGATTTTCTAAGGTACGATTCGAAAATAACTTATACGCTTCGTTGTTTTTTTTACCTTACTTTCTACTTCGAAATTAAGAATTGATATCCTATAAAACGCCTACTTTCCAAGCTAAAACCAAGAAAAAATAATCTACCCAAAAATGTAAAGCTGTTCAGGAGTCGTCTTTAAAATAAAATGCTTGTATTAAAAACTAAAAAGTCCGTTATATTGAACTCGTTTCAATATAACGGACTTTTTTTGACTTTATAATTCTAATTTTTTGTCCAATATTTTATTCTACGATTCCTTCCATCTTTCCATTCCGGATTAACCATAAACCAAAGAACGTCAATAAACCATTTAAGATTAATAACTCAAATCCAAACTTGTATCCGAACAATAAGGTTTCAGAATAAGTGCTTAAAACGTAGCAAAGAATCGGAGAAATAATACAAACAAGTGGTGCTAAAGCATCATTGATTTTAAACTTGGTAAAGAACCCAAAAACATATAAACCTAAAAGTGGCCCATAAGTATAACCTGCAACTTTGAAAACTTGATTAATAACAGAGTCATTATTTAATTGTTTGAAAGTGATAATGACCGCTACTAATAAAACAGAAAATCCGATATGAACAAAAGTTCGTGTCCTGCGATGTTTGCGTGTATTTGCATCTTCCTTTTTTTCGAAATTTAAAAAATCAACACAAAAAGAGGTCGTTAAAGACGTTAATGCGGAATCTGCACTAGAATATGCGGCAGCTATTAAACCTAAAATGAATAAGATTCCGACGACTGGCGAAAGGTGATTTAAAGCAATTGTTGGAAATAATTGATCTGTTTTTTCTGGTATCGCAATGCCTTGATTATTTGCATAAATGTATAATAATGCCCCTAGGCCTAAAAATAGTAGATTGACAAAAATCAAAACAATACTTAAGGAATACATATTCTTTTTAGCGTCTTTTATATTTTTACAACTCAGATTTTTCTGCATCATATCTTGGTCTAATCCCGTCATTACAAAGGCAATAGAAGCACCACTGAAAAATTGCTTAAAGAAGTTGTTCGGATCAGACCAACCGCCTTCAAAGAAAAATATTTGTGAATAATCAGAAGATTGAACTTCTGAGATTAAACCGCCAACACTTAAATCCATTTGATTTCCAATCGCTAAAATCGCTAAAATAACGGCTGCTAACATACAAAAAGTCTGAATGGAATCTGTCCAAACAATGGTTTTGATTCCACCTCGGAAAGTATAAAGCCAAATCAAAACGATCGTTCCAATAACCGTGATTTCAAACGGAACATTGAATGGTTCAATTCCTAAAACGAAGGCATCTAAAACAATAGCGACTAAATATAACCGAAAGGAAGCACCAATTACACGAGATAAAATGAAAAATGCTGCACCAGTTTTGTAAGCATTGATACCAAATCGTTTTTCAAGATAAGTATAAATCGAAGTTAGGTTCAGTCGATAATAAACTGGTAATAGAATATTGGCAATTAATATGTAACCTAACAAATAACCCAAAACGACTTGCATATAGGAAAAGTCAATATTTCCACCACTTGTTTTCCCAACAACACCTGGAATAGAAATAAATGTTACACCGGAAAGGGAGGCTCCAACCATTCCAAATGCGACAACGTACCACGGTGATTGTTTTGAACCAACAAAAAAGTCAGCATTATCTGATGAACCTTTACTTGTGAAATAAGATACGGCAATCAGCATTAGAAAGTACCCGCCAATAATAGCGAGAATCAAGGAAGGCGTTAAATGTTCCATTTGTCGACTTTTAGTAAATTGTTGTTATTACAAAAAGCCTAAAGATAAAAGGATTTCTTTATGGAGAATTAGAAATTGAGAACAATTTAAAAAGCAAAGATACAAGGTACTTTAAAAGTGCCTTGTATCTTGAGTCGTATTTACAATGCTCTAAAACCAACTTTTAAAGAATATTTTCATAAAACTTCGACCTTCTTGAGCCAAAACTTTGAAGTTCATATTAGAAAATATAATCCCCGGACGTAACTCAACGACAACTGGTTTTAAGCTCAAAGCTTTTTGTTTGGCAGCAAGGAAGATGAATTCTAAATCAAAAAGATAACGGTCGATAGTTGTTTCCAAAAATACTTTTTTACCATTTTTATTAAAGCCTTTTAAGCCACATTGTGTATCAGAAACTGGCAATCGAAGAAAGTTTCGAATCATCCATTTTAGCGTTTTAGAAATCCAGATACGAACTTTTGGAACATGCTCGTAATACTCCGCTTCACGTACGCCTATTGCAATATCTGTATGAGATTTTAGCGCGTTGTAAATTGCTAAAAAGCTTTCTATTTCGTAAGGAAAATCAATATCGGTATAAATACAAATATTGTGTTTGGCCGCTGCGATACCTTGTCGTAAAGCGTAACCTTTTCCTCGATTTATTTTGTATTCAATGAATTGAAAATTCGGAACTTGTTGTTGAATATACTCAACTGCTTCAGGATCAATATTTTGAGAAGAGCCGTCATTTACAATATATAGAAATACCTCCACATCATCCAAACGCTTTTCTAACGTTTGAATCGTATTGACAATCCGTTTTTCCCAGTCGGGTAGGGGATTGTAACAAGGGAGCACTATATCTAACATTTTTGATTGATTTACTTATCCCGATTTTCGGGATTAATTTATTAATTAGTTGGAGTGTCGGATATTTTCAAAGCGTCCGACACTTTTGCGAAAGTGTGAAAAAAATCACAGTTCGATTATATGACAGCACTTATAATTTGTTGAATTGTATTCGAATCGCCCATTGTATAATAATGTAAACAAGGTACATTTTTTTCTTTCAATTCTTTAGATTGCATCACACACCATTCAACGCCAATTTGATGGCGAGCTTCTGGACTTTTAGCTTTCAAAATTTCAATCGCCAAGTCTTGTGGCAAATCTATGGAAAACAAACGAGCCAAGGAATTTAACTGGTACTTTTTCGTAATAGGTTTTAATCCTGGAATAATCGGAACATTGATATCCATTGCTCGACAAGCTGCTACAAATTCGAAGTATTTTGAATTGTCAAAGAACATTTGTGTCACGATATAATCTGCTCCAGCGTCTACTTTTTGTTTCAAAAAATATAAATCACTTTCCATATTAGGAGCTTCGAAATGCTTTTCCGGATAACCAGCGACACCGATACAGAAATCTGTACCTTCTCCATTGATGACACTCGGATCGATATAATTTCCGGCATTCATGGATTTCATCTGTTTAACCAAATCCTCTGTATACGCATGTCCACCTTTTTCAGGAATAAATTTTCCTTCAAATTTTCGAGCATCTCCACGTAATGCCAAAACATTATTGATACCCAAAAAACTCAAATCAATTAAGGCATCTTCTGTCTCTTCAATCGTGAAACCGCCACAAATCAAGTGTGGAACGGCATCTACATGATAACGATTTATAATCGCTGCACAGATTCCAACCGTTCCCGGACGTTTACGGATTGCTGTTTTTTCGTAATAACCGCTATCTCGTTTATTATATAAATATTCCTCTCGGTGATAAGTTACATCCACAAAAGGAGGTTTGAATTCCATCAAAGGATCAAGCGTATCAAAAATCGTTTTGATACTTCCGCCCTTCATAGGAGGTAAAATTTCGAAAGAAATTAGCGTTTTACCATTTGCCTTTTCTATATGTTCTGTTACTTTCATTTTTTTAGGTATTGAGTGTTATAAGATATATTACTTATTGGTAACTTTTTTTAATAAAATCATTACAATTCCGCACTGTTATTAGACAGACGGCAAAAATAGTAACTAAAACTATAAAACTGAAAAGTTAGAATTCTGCTTAACAGAATTGCGAGAATTTGGAAAGATTTTAAATTTGTTATGAACACAAAAAAAAACGTCATACCGAATAATTCGATAGGACGTTCCTAATAATTTAACGATTAAAAT
>CAWVWD010000332.1:0-5402 GCA_963933585.1 uncultured Saprospiraceae bacterium | reverse complement strand
TATCATATAATAAACCACTTTGTTTCGCAATTTCCAAAACACTGCTTTTCTGCTTTTCATGTTTCCAAATATAAGAAACCGTCCGCATCGTTGCTAAAAGCGTGGAAGTCGTGACCATCACAATATTCTTGTCCAAAGCTTCCAGAAATAAATTATTGTCTTCCTTTACAGCAGCCGCAAAAGCTGGTTCAATTGGTATGAACATCAATAAATAATCCGGCGTATTTATTTGGTATAAATGTTCGTATCGCTTACTATTCAAGTCTCGTAAATGCTTCCGAACACTCGCAACATGCGACTTCAAGTGATGCTTTCTATCTTCCTCATTATCCGCATTATAATACGCTTCATAAGCCTTCAAAGAAACTTTAGAATCGACAATCAAATGTTTGTCTTCTGGTAAGTGAATAATGAAATCTGGACGTTTGTCATTCCCTTCTTCGTCCTTGAAATTCGACTGCGTTTTGAAGTGAATATCTTTCGTCAAACCTGCTCTTTCCAATAACATTTCCAAGCGATATTCGCCCCAATCTCCTTGCGTTTTAGAATCGCCCTTCAAGGCACTCACCAACTGACTCGCATCCAAACTCAATTGCATATTCAGTTCTCGCAACTTCGTAATTTCCGTTTTTAACGAAATTCTATCTTTCGTTTCCTCTAAATAAGTTCGTTCAACTTTCTCTTCGAACTCCTTGATTTTTTCCTTTAAAGGTTGTAGAACAATATTTAGATTATCTTGGTTTTGAGCGGTAAACTTTTGACTTTTTTCTTCCAATAACTTATTGGCAATATTCTCAAATTCTGTCGTCAAACGCTGCTGAACTTGCTCTAATTCTTGCTTTCCTTCCATTAATTTTTGATGCAAATTCTCTGCATATTGCTCCTTTGCAGACAACGCATTGCTGACTCTTTCATAATCCTTTTGATAATTCATCAAATCCTTTCGCAAAGACACAATTTGCCCTTTCGCATCTTCATGGATTTCTCGAAAGACATATTTATCTTCAATCTCCTCCGCCGTAATTTGTGGTTTCTGTGCTGCATGAAACTCCGCTTGAAACTTGAACTTCGCAATAAAATAAGCTCCAATTCCGCCGACAATAATTCCAATTAATAAGTATATGAGTTGTATGTCCATTATTTTTATAAATAGCACCACTCTCTAGAGTAGTATTTTTTCATTAAAAAATCCAAAAAGCAATATAACAAGATAAGTGAATTATAAATTATAAACGATAAAATATTTTCGTTTTAACGGGAGCTTACAAGGTAAAAAAAGGTTCAACTTTATAAAGTTGAACCTTTTTTTTTAAATTTATAACGAATATTTTTCTTTTATTGCTTCGTAATTTTTGAATGATGCTATTTTCACATAATGACGGTAAAACCTACCCCTACTCCACCAAAATAGAAATTACTTTTACAAAGATATTTTCATTATAAAAACTTATAAAATAAGTATCTTTTGTTTCCAGTATTTCTAAAGTAGGTGAATTTTCACCTACTTCGAGGTTTATATTGCCATTGCTTATTTTTTGCCACAAAACATTGATAATGCTATAATTCAAAACCATTGCTATATTTGAATTAATATCAATATTCAATAATTCACTATAATAAGTTTGAAGCACTGGGTATTCATAACAAATAAATATATACTCTTCGCTGTTTGCTAAAACACGTTCTACGTGAGCCTTCCTCGTCCCAATTGATTATTTATTCAGAGGAGCACCTACTCCAAAAGCGAAAATCAAGAAAAAATAATTATTAATCCTAGCCTCGTAACGCAAAAAAGGCTCAACTGTATTAGTTGAACCTTTTTAAATTTAAAATTATTTTTTATCGTTTGCTTACATCAAAGTGATCACACTTGTGATATAAAACACGTAACTCGCTTACCTCATGAAGTACAACTTAGGAAAACGATTCGGTGCGACCTCGTGCATCAAAGCGTAAATTGTTTCAAAAACATGGTCTGCATTTGGTTTCGAGAAATAGTCGCCATCTGTGCCATAAGGTACCCGATGTGCTGCGGCTGTTAATGTTCTTGGCTCTGAATCTAAATGAAAATAGCCTTGTTGTTTTTCTAAAACCTCTTGCATCATGTAAGCGGTTGCTCCACCAGGAACATCTTCATCCATGAAAAGGATTCGGTTTGTCTTTTTCAAAGATTCTCCAATAATTCCATATCTATCGAAAGGCATTAACGTTTGAACATCTATTAATTCTACAGAAATTCCTTCTTCTGACAACCAATCTATAGCTTTTTCTGCTTCTCGAATACAAGAACCATAGGTTACCAAAGTTACATCAGTTCCTACTTTCAATATTTCCGGAACACCTAGAGGAACGGTAAATTCTGATAAATTATCAGGCGTTTTTTCTTTCAAACGGTAACCATTCAAACACTCCACAATAACTGCAGGTTCTTGTGATTGCAACATGGTATTATACATTCCTGCGGCTTGAACCATATTTCGAGGTGTCAACAGATAAATTCCTCGAAGAGAGTGAATTAGCGTTCCCATCGGGGAACCAGTATGCCAGATTCCTTCCAGACGATGTCCACGAGTTCGGATAATCATTGGTGCCATCTGTGTACCGTTCGAGCGATATTGTAACGTCGCTAAATCATCTGTTAAAGGCGTTAGACCGTACATTAGATAATCTAAATATTGAATCTCCGCGATTGGACGGAAACCACGCATTGCCAGACCAATTCCTTGTCCCATTATCGTCCATTCCCGAATTCCTGTATCAAAAATCCGATTTTCTCCATATACATCTTGCAATCCTGCAAGACCTTGATTCACATCTCCGATTTGTCCCACATCTTCTCCAAAGGCAACCAAATGTTTATTATTGGCAAAAGCCTGATCAAAAAAGGTATTTAAAATTTCATACCCATTCTTCTGAGTAGAATCGTCACTATAAATTGCAGGGACTTCCGGAATATCCATTGCTGAATAATTTCCTTCTATATGTAAATGTGTGTGGTAATTATCTGCTCCCTCCTTTTCAGCGTTTCTCAACCAAAGTTCCAACTCTTGCTGAGCATTTGTACTTTCTGATTTTAAAACACGCAAAGCAGATTTTGCACTTTCGATAATTTCCCTTCGAAGCGGACTATATGCGTTTGTCAATTTCAATTTTATAGCCGTGATCGCAACGTGATTTTTTGATGTCGCAATCAATCTATCATAAATAGCTTTAACCTTCTCAATTTCAGCTTTTACAGGATTTATATAAGCCTTCCAAGCTTTATTTTTCGCTTCTTTTACATATTGTTTGGCTTCTTTCTTAATTGCTTTTACATCCTCTTCTGTAAAAATTTTCTTTTCAAGCATCCACAATTCCATTTGTTCGATGCAATCCCACTTTTTTTCCCAGTCTAAACGCTCTTTAGATTTATATCTTTCATGTGAACCAGAAGTCGAGTGACCCTGAGGCTGTGTGACCTCTTGAACATGGAAAAGTGCGGGTTTATGCGTTTCCCTCATCTTCGAAATTCCGTATTCATATACTTTTAGTAATTCCGGATAATTCCATGCTTTCACCACATAAATATCGATACCGACACCGTCTTCATCAGATTCCATACCTCGCAAAGCTTCCGAAATACTTCCTTTCGTCGTTTGATATTCCACTGGGACAGAGATTCCATAACCATCATCCCAAACAGAGATTGCTAAAGGAATTTGTAGAACACCAGCAGCATTCACCGATTCCCAAAAAACACCTTCCGATGTACTTGCATCTCCAATCGTACAGAAAGTTACTTCATTTCCATTGTTTGAAAAATTTGTGTTTTTTAAATCTTTATTCTGACGATAAAGCTTAGAAGCTAAGCCCAGGCCAATTGCTCTTGCCATTTGACCAGCCGTTGTAGAAATATCTGCACTGACATTTTTTAAATCTTTCAGGGGCAACCAATCATTATTCTTATCTACAAAAGGTGTAGAAAAATGCGAGTTCATCTGACGACCGCCAGAAAAAGGATCATTATTAGGATCTGCATATAACTGTGAGAAGAATTCTTCGACTGTTGCTAAGCCCGCTGCAAACATAAAAGTTTGGTCACGATAATAACCTGAGCGAATATCTCCACCTTTGAAAGCCCTTGCCATTGCGACTTGAGGCACTTCTTTTCCGTCACCAGTAATTCCGAATTTTGCTTTTCCTGATAAAACCTCTCGACGAGCCAGTAAAGAAACTTCTCTGCTGATACAACAAGTTCTAAAATCTTGAATAATATCCTCTTGAGGTACGTTTTTTAATGGTGTTGATGATATTTCGTTAGAAACCATACTTTTATTAATTAGTTTTTAAGAAACTTAGAAAATATTGTAAGTCAGCAACAATATAATTAAAAATAGGTTTAATGCAAATAAATGAGAATATTTGAAGTCTTTTGATAAATTTCACTGTTGTTTTATAATATTTCCTAAGGCATATTTCTTTTTTGTTAGTAGCGCAATGATAAGTAAAATAACCGAATTATATTTGGATTTGCCTGTATATTATTGTTTTGAAACGATATTTAGTTTGTTATTCACTTCTTTTTATGCTAGATATTTTTTGTACCTAATCTTATCTATCTGCGTCTTAACGCTATATTTAAGTTAAATAAATATCAATGTTTGTATAACTAAATATTTAGTTATATATTTGGGTTATGGTTTTGAGTAATAAATTTGAGCGATAAACCATCAAAAAACATTAAATCAATAAGTGACTACTTTAAATCGCCAAAATGTCACTTTCATACATTCTAACTGGCGATGGTATAAAAATTGAAACACATTTGTATTATAAATGACAATCAATTAATCAGAAAAATCAATTAAATTGATTTTGATAAAGAGAACATTCTTTTAAATATTCTAAACTAAAATTTAATAATGAAAAATTTATTTGCAATTATCGTCTTAGTTGCCTTTGCTGCAACATCAATGTTTGCACAGCAAAACAAAAAGACTCCAAAAATGGATTTTGAGCAAACTACTGTTGACTACGGTACAATTCAGCAGAACTCTGATCCTCTAAGAACATTTTCTTTCAAGAACACTGGAAATACGCCTTTAATTATTACAGGTGCGAGAGGAAGTTGTGGATGTACAGTTCCTTCTTATCCAAAGAAACCGATTGCTCCAGGTGAAACTGCTGTAATTGAAGTACGCTATGATACTAAACGTGTAGGACCTTTCCGTAAATCTGTTCGTATCACAACGAATGAGAAAGTAGCAAAAAAGACCAAAGATGACCAAGGTGTAATCGTAGAAAAAGAAGAAGCTAAAACGCATATTCTTTACATTAAAGGAGATGTTACACAGAAAAAAGCGGCTCCAGCTGGAACTCCTACTAAAAAGAAAAGTATTATTGAAGAGTAAGCAATTGGATTT
>CAWVWD010000331.1:0-5413 GCA_963933585.1 uncultured Saprospiraceae bacterium | reverse complement strand
TTTCACCACTTCTTTCCAATAAGCCTTCGGAGGCTTCTCCATCATTTTTGAAGGCTTCTGATTTCTTGTGATTCACTTTGAATTTTGGTCTACAAATTCACCCATATCATTTAATACATCTTTTACGAATGCTCGCTTTCCAAATATTTTGAACTTAACCAAAAAATCAACTCCTGGATTCAAATAATTAAAATGCTTACTTTTTAATAAGCCATGCGTTGCCTTTGGATATATTTTTAATTGGTAATTATGAGTATTGCTTTGGGAAAGAATGCGCTTATAAATTTGATGAGATTCTTCAAAATCAACATTTAAATCTTCTGCACCAAAAACGCCAAAGATTGGACAACGAATATTTTTTAAATCTTCCTCTGCGTCACTCGAAATGTTTTTCTGAACAAAACGAAATCGGTCTTCACTCATCAAAGAACAATCTTTTTCATTTTTAATCTTGCATCCTTCTTGCTGGTACTCAACATATTCTTGATAGGTGATTTCATGGTTAAAAATCTTAGAGTCGATTTTATTTTGTCGAACCTGTGCTTCAATCATCGTTGAGTCAGCACCTTCCAATTCCATTCTTTTTCGAGTCAAATAATCACTTTGCCGCTTCCAATTAATTGCTCCCGAAACACTAATGATAAAATCTGGATAGTCCGATAAAGTTGCCACTTTAGGCATCACCCAACCTGCTTGACTAAAACCAATTAATCCAATGGAAGTAAAGTCAAAATGAGCATCTGCTTGAATAAATTCAATAGCGTCAATTACTTCTTTTGCTCGGTCTTCCATAGATTGATTGAGCCAATTTCCAGCACTTTTCCCTTCCCCTTTTTTATCCCAAGACATACTTGCAATACCTCTTTTGGCGAGTTCATTCCAAATAGGTTTGTAGTAGCCATATGCATCTCTCCCTAATGCTCCATCACCATGAACGAAGATGACTAACGGGAAAGCTTTGCCTTTTTTATATTTCTTTTTTGGCAAATTCACCACTCCTTCAATCGTGTCAGATTGAAATTCAAAATGGATAGTTTGACTTTTATAATTCGTTTTTCCCCATAGAAAAGGAACGGTAAATGCCAATAAAACTATGGGGAAAAATAATTTTGATATATTATTCATTTGAAAAAATTATGCTTAGACCTAAATTAAATCCAAGTCCATTTTGTTGTGAAAAATCGAATATTTCGGTTGGTGTACTGATGGTATAAAAATTCAATGGTAAATCAAATCCTACAGAGAATTTCAAAAAATCTTGCCACAAATAATTATAGGTCACACCTGCTTGAATGATATAAATATCTACGGCATTTACTTCATTATCTGACGCGAAAGCAATGGAATAAGATTGGGTAGTGGCGATGGCTTCCAAATAATTATTTTGATTTATTTTTTGCCACAATCGAATTTTTTCTGGAAAAAGAATTTCGATTCCTCGCTTTTGATTTTGAAATTTAAAACTTGCAACTGGAGCAATCAATAACCTGTTTTCCAATTGATTTAAAAATAAGCCAAACCCAAATGTGAATCTTTCATTTTGCCTTTTCTCTACATAGGTCATGCTTCCCCAAGTCAAGTTGGGAGCTACTTTGGATTTGAAAAAATCATCAGTAACATTAATTGAAAGCAAAGCTGTTCCAGTCCATTTATCAGAAAACTTTTTGACCAAACCACTTGATAATGAAAGCTGCGAAAATTTTGGATATTGATAAAAATTACGAGGGATTTCTTGAAAAACTGAATCTTGTATTACTTCAGACAAATCCAATTTTTGCCGAACTTGCCGGTAGTCTAAAGCGTAAAATGCCTCCCATCCTTTTTTCCCGATGGTATGACCAAAATTTAGGGAAGCATTTAAAGAAGTAGTGGAGGTGTTAACGTTATTTAAAACATCGTAATATTCATTTTCAATAAATGATTGCCCAGAGTTAGCATATTCAAAACTGAATAATTCAATTTCATTTTGGGCAAAAATTATGGAAACATTTAAAAGAAAGTATAGAAATAAAAACTGTTTTTTCATTAGGTTATTTTTATAAAATCGGATAGTAAATCTTTAACACTTTTTTGGGTAGTTGCATTAAATTTCTTTTCTGATTCAAATTGATTATTAATTATTGAAATAGGTAAATTTTTAGGCATCACCCACATCCCCATATGCATCAAGATACTGGTGAGGTGAGTGAGCCCTCTCAAATTTCCTGCTCTACCTTGAGCCACACCAATTACCGCTGCTTTCTTTTGAGGAAAAGTTTTCTGAAAATCAGCAGTCGAGATTATATCCATGAAGTACTTTAAAATACCCGCAAAACTTCCATTATACTCAGGTGTGATAAATAGAAATTTTTGGGTAGGTATAAAATATTTTGAACGAATCTCGTTGGCGTAAGTCGATGTACTTTCGTAGGCAGGAGCATTCAGTTTTTCAAAATCCACCTCTACTAAATCTAGTAGCATTACTTTTTCGTCAGTCATTTTTTGTAGCAAAATTTCGATGGCTTTTGCTGCCTTGAGTGTCATGCTATTTGGTCTATTGGTGGATGCGATAATAGTTATCATTTATATTTATTCTTTTTTTTGAGTTTTAAAGTAATCAGGTCGCCAAACTAAATTTCCGAAAATAATTCGAAAACGGTCTTTCCAAGTGCGACATTTTTTGACATCTTTCCAGATGTTTTTGTATTCGATAAAATTGATCGCGAGAGGATTATTAGAGTGGATATTTTTAGTCAATCCATAAACTACTTTTTCTTCTTCTCTTTGGAAAGTACCAAATATTTTATCCCAAATAATCAAAACACCTCCATAGTTTTTATCCAAATATTTTCGGTTCGAGCCATGATGAACTCGGTGGACAGAGGGGGTATTAAATATTTCGTCTAGCCAACCTAATTTTACAATGCGTTCCGTATGAATCCACGTCTGATACTGTGCTACAAATATTAAAGCGACTACTGCTTGAAAAGGTGCAAAACCAATCAAAATCATGGGGACTAAAAATATCCACTCAATGGCACTTTCGATAATACTCAATCGCATGGAAACAGTCAAATTGTAATCTTCTGAAGAATGATGCACGCTATGATTCGCCCATAAAATTCGATGTTCATGTTCGATCCGATGCATCCAGTAATAAGTGAAATCTGCCGCAAAGAAAGCCAATGCCCAAGTCCATCCATTGATTGGAATCTCGAAAGGAGACAACCAATGGAAAGGCATTAAGCAAATAACTCCGATAGCTCCAAAAGCTGTTTTTTCTAATAATTGTCCAAGAATAAAAATGGTAATATTTGCAAAGCTATCCTTCCATCGTCGCTCTTTAGTCGTAAATAAATCTAGGGCAATTTCGAAAATGATTAATGCTAAATTGAAGAGGAAAAAATACGCAACATACTGCATGATAGGTGCACCCTCAAATAAGTTTATTAATTTACTGAAACTCATAATTTTATATTTTAAAATGGATTTTTAAATATTGTGCATCGCTGTCAGAAGGGTCGTCGATGATGAGGACTAATTTCTTAGGTTCTATTTCATCGATGATAAAAACGATCTCGCCTACTTCATTTTTTTTGGATAAATAAATTCGTTTCTTTTTGGCATCCAATCGCCATCTGCCTGCTTCGAATTCTCCTTCGGAAATACTGTCAAAAGTTAAATCAGATTTCAGATAGATATAATCGTTTTTTTCATTTTCAGCAGGAGCTTCCGAGAAAAAAGAAACTTTGTACTTGTCCAACTTCCATTTTTTAGAGAGGTTTTGAATCGTAAGATTAGAACCTTGAGAAGTTGTGATAAGGTAGTTTTTTGTGGGGTGAAATTGGACACTAGCCACTAGCAACAACAGGGTTGTCATTTTAAATAAGTTCATCATTTTTAATTGTTTTTTCTGGTAAAAAATAAAGTAGCCATAAAAGCCAAAGTAAATTGGTCAAGTCCCAAAAAGTACCGTCTCCTTGAAAAAATGCCCATACTGAAGGCACTTTATAGAAGCCGATTAACCCTAGAAATCCTAGATACCAATGCTTATCAAATTGATAGCTACCTGTGTTTTTGTAATCTTTCATACTACAAAGGTAGGGGGGAGAAAGACGAGTTCTTTGTCCGTTTTGGACATTAGGGACGAGGAAAAAAAATAACCTACCAGCCTGACGGTTTCTTTTTCCATTTAGCTTCGTTAAAATTTTCCAACGTAAAAGGACTATGTTGGAAAATTTTGCCTTGCTAAAAGAAAAAATAACCTCGTCATTTCTGGTACATTATTTATTGCCTCGTCCCTTATTATTTTACTGGAATATAAATTTCGGTGAGTAATTCTTCCTCAGGAGTGTCCTCTTCATCATTTAAGAAAAACTCCAAAGTGGGCAAGTCTGTCAATTCTAAATTGACATCTACCATCCATTGCGAATAAATATTATGGTAAGTATCTGCTGAATATTCGTGAGTTCCCTTGTGAACAAATTTGGCGTATTTTTGAGATTGGTGCGTCTTAATTTTGAAGAGTCCTTCGGGAGGAGATGCAAGCGATTTATTTAAAATGATAGCCACATTGTAGCGACAATTAATCGTTTCGCTAATTTCATTGTCGTCTAATATTTCCCCATAGAAAATTGTGTCATCTGTCAAGAGTTGTTTGATGGATGCATAGTTGATGAGCATTTTCCAAGTCTCTTTGACTGCTTTTATATTTTCATAATTACCTCGATGTTCTAAATAAAGAACTTCGAATTGCGGTAATGTTTCGATTTCAAAAACTAGTTTTTCTCTTTCAATTTCTGAAAATGTTTGACGAGTAATGTTTCTCATCACATCATTGCTATTTCTAAAAACAGAAGGAGCGCAGTTGAATTTGTTTTTAAAGGCTTTGCTAAATGCCGCCACATCACTAAATCCCACCTCAAAAGCAATATCTGAAATCGTGGAATCAGAAAATTTTAAGAACTCCGCAGCTTTTTCCAAGCGAATTCTTTTTACATATTTCCCAATGGTTTCATGATGAAGTGCTTCGAAAATACGATTGATATTTCGATAGGAATAATGAGAAATAGCTTCCACTTTTTCGATATTCACTTCTTCCTTGAATTGCTTGTCTAAGTATTCTAGTAATTTCTTATATCGCTCTAATTGCGTTTCGTTTTTCATATTATTCTTTTTGCAAAGGTCGATTTTTTTTAGGTTTTAGAGTTGTTCGTTTTGGACAAAAAAAGCGTTTTTTTACTTCACCACTTCTTTCCAATAAGCCTTCGGCGGCTTCTCTATCACTTTTTAAAGAAAGTATTGAAAATTGTTTTGGAATTAAATCTACTATGGTAGGGCGAGAAGCGTCAGGTGTTGTTGAGCAGGGTCAGTACCTGTCCCCGCTCGTCCCCACATCTGAATTCCAAGCACAGTTTGCTCGCTACGACCTGTG
>CAWVWD010000330.1:0-5416 GCA_963933585.1 uncultured Saprospiraceae bacterium | reverse complement strand
CTGATTGATGTAATAAGCAAAACGATTATTAGTACTATATTTTTCATGTTTTGATTTTTCTTACAAACGTATCTCCAAGCTTCAGCTTGAAAGTAATAAATGCATAATTCCCAAGCTGGAGCTTGGTGTTACTTTTATAAAATTATTTAATTTCTCCGTCTCCAACTTTAACATTGAACGGTTTACAGAAATAGAGTACATAATTGTAATCACTTAAACCAATGTTTGGAATCGTATAATTATGTGTTCCTGAAAATGTCTGGACAGCACTAATTTCGTAAGCATTTGCGATGGTATTTCTGTTGTTGGATAAGTAAACATATAAACCCGGTAAAGCGGTAGATGCATTATAATTGGCATCAAATTCTAAAATCAAATCATCGCCATCTTCTTTCAGTATAAAATCTCCTTCTAAAGCGTAAGAACTCGTCGTTGTAATTGTTCCCGACTTTTCTTGTGCAGTAGGAATAACCGTCGAACTTCCAACACTAACGACCTTGGAATCCGTCAATATATCTTGACCGTTGATATATTCCGCTGTAATAGTTGCTGTTCCAGCTTGCAAAGCTTGTGCAAGTCCATCATTTGCAATACTAATAATTGAAGGTTCAGAACTCGACCAAGTAACTGTCGTCATTTCTTCAACGCCAACATTATTCAAATACATAGATTCAAACTGAAAAGAAGAATTTAAACCGATAGAATCTACAGAAGATGTGATTCTTAACTGTGGTTCTACAAAATCTTCAATGATGTCATTTTGAATACAAGCGGAAAAGCTTAATAAAGCGAAAAGTGTGATTGTGAGTATCTTATTCATTTGGTTTGTGATTTCAAAGTGTTTGAAAAATAAGGTTCTTTATGGTTTTACGTAGCGGCTGTCTTTAGCTGCTGCAATTTGGTAATTTTTTCGATAGTTGAAACAGCTGTTACGGAGTATGTGAAATTCCAATACCATGTAAAATCATAAAGAACCAAAAATAATTAACGTTGCAAATATTGTATTTTTAAACGAATAAGGTTTGGGTAATTTTTCCCGAATCGTAGGGAATTTTGCCTTTTGTCGGGAAACGGATATTAATGGGGTTTGATTATTAATTGTAAAAAACAAAAAGCCTTCCCGAAGTAAAAAAACTTCAAGAAGGCTTCTAATATTTAACCGCCGAGTTCTCGAGGCAGGCTAATTAAAATTTAATAATTTAATAATTTAATCTTACATCATACCTGGCATTCCGCCACCGCCCATTGCTGGAGCTGCTCCTTCTGCTTCAGGTTTGTCAGCGATAACACATTCCGTTGTTAAAACCATACCTGCGATAGAAGCTGCATTTTCTAAAGCGATACGAGTCACTTTAGTCGGATCAATAACACCTGCTGCTTTCAAATTTTCGTAAACGTCTGTGCGAGCATTGTAGCCAAAGTCACCTTTTGCTTCACGTACTTTCATCATAACGACAGAACCTTCTACACCTGCATTTTCAGCGATAGTACGTAGAGGAGCTTCTACACATTTTCTTACGATTTCGATACCTAAATCTTGATCTTCGTTTTCGCCAGCTAAACTAGCTAAAGCCAATGATGCACGAACCAACGCAACACCACCACCAACTACGATACCTTCTTCGACTGCGGCACGAGTTGCGTTTAACGCATCATCCACACGGTCTTTTTTCTCTTTCATTTCAACTTCAGTCGGCGCACCAACGTAAAGAACAGCAACACCACCAGCTAACTTAGCCAAACGTTCTTGCAATTTCTCTTGATCGTAATCAGAAGTTGTTGTTTCGATTTGTTGTTTGATTTGGTTGATACGAGACTTAATTGCCTCTTCAGAACCGTTACCATTAACAATCGTTGTATTATCTTTATCAACAGTGATTTTTTCCGCAACACCTAAGTGTTCCAAACCAGCGTCTTCTAATTTATAACCTAATTCTTCACTGATAACAGTGCCACCAGTTAAGATAGCGATATCTTCCAACATAGCTTTTCTACGGTCACCGAAACCAGGAGCTTTCACAGCTACTACTTTCAATCCACCTCTTAAACGGTTGACAACCAATACACCCAATGCTTGAGAATCAATATCCTCTGCAATGATTAATAAAGGACGACCATTTCCTAAAGCTTTCTCTAATACAGGAACGATGTCTTGCATATTAGAGATTTTCTTATCGTGAATTAAGATATATGCGTTTTCGTATTCAGCAACCATTCCTTCCGCATCAGTTACGAAATATGGAGATAAATAACCTCTGTCAAACTGCATTCCCATTACTTCTTCAACGTAAGTATCTGTTCCTTTTGCTTCTTCAACCGTGATTACACCATCTGTAGAAACTTTCTTCATTGCGTTTGCAATCAAGCTACCAATTTCTTTATCGTTATTCGCAGAAATAGAAGCAACTTGCTCGATTTTGCTAAAGTCACTTCCAACTGTCTCAGACATCTCTTTCAATTGTCCGATAACTGAAGAAACTGCTTTATCAATACCACGTTTCAAATCCATTGGATTCGCACCGGCAGCCACATATTTCAATCCTGTAGCAACCATTGATTGAGCCAAAACAGTAGCAGTCGTCGTTCCATCACCTGCTAAGTCAGCAGTTTTAGAAGCTACTTCTTTTACCATTTGAGCACCCATGTTCTCAATAGGATCTTCTAATTCAATTTCTTTTGCTACGGTAACACCATCCTTAGTAATTGCTGGGGCACCAAATTTTTTCTCAATTACAACATTACGACCTTTAGGTCCTAAGGTTACTTTCACTGCGTTTGCAAGTTGATCAATACCTGATTTCAATTTCTCTCTTGCGTCGCTATTGAAGCTAATATTTTTAGCCATGATTTTTATTCGTTTTTGTTTTAATAAATTAATAACGACTAATCGTTATTAGTTAATTCGATAGGAATTGGTTTTTTTAATTAGAGAATTATAGTATTTAATTCCTAATTTCTCAACTTGTCCCGAAACCTCAGGATTCCTAACTCATAATTAAAGATTTTAGTCTAAAATAACTAAAATATCATCCTCACGCATGATTAAATAATCTACACCTTCGTAAGAAAGTTCTTGACCACCATATTTACCGTAAAGTACAACATCACCGACTTTTACCGTCATTTTGATATCTTCTTTACCTGGACCAGCTGCTACGATTTCTCCTTTTTGAGGTTTTTCTTTTGCCGTATCTGGAATAATCAATCCACCTGCTGTTTTTTGTTCTGCCGGAAAAGGCTTTACTATTACTCTGTCGTTAATTGGCTTCATCATAAAGCAAACAATTTTTTATTTTAAGTTTTGTTAAAAATTTATGTTGATTTGGAATTTTTGGAATCCGAAGGTCGGACGCTTTTAAAGCCCGCCTGACGGCAAAGGTAGGCATCCAACCTTTTTTAGAACCTTAAAATCTCCAGTAAGCATTTAGCGATGATTATGCCATTAGAAGAATGCTGACAAATTTTCAGTATTAGAAAAGAAATGACCAACTTAAAGGCTTAGAATATGTGTCAATATGACAATAACAAAAACGTTTGTCTATTTTTCATATAACTCAATCGGTAAATCATCAGGATCACTAAAAAATGTAAACTGTTTTCCTGTATATTCATCCGTTCTAATCGGTTCGCATGGAATACCTTTTTTATTTAATTTTTCAATGACGTCTTTAATATCCGTTACTTCAAAAGCTAAGTGTCTCAAACCATTTGCTTCTGGACGAGAAACTCTCTTTGGCGAATTTGGAAATGAAAAAAGCTCGATGATATATACTCCATTTAAGGCCAAGTCAAGTTTGTAAGAATCTCGCTCTTTTCGATAAACTTCTCTAATGATTTCTAAACCTAAAATATTGGTATAGAATGATTTAGATTGTTCATAATTAGAACAGATAATAGCAATGTGATGTACTTTTTGAAACATTTTTTTTGATTTAAGGAATCATAAAAAATTGTTCTTGCAAATTTTTAAACTAAAAAAGCCACAAATGCAACGAAGGCGTTTGTGGCTTTTGTAAAATCCAAAAAATGGTTTCTACATATAATAAGTATCCGTATCCGGAGTGATATCCTTTACAGGAGTCTTATGTTCAATTGTATTATCACCTCCTTGTGTAGGAGCTGGATTATTTGATTGCACTACAAGGCTTGTTGCCAAACAAAGAATTACTAAAAGAGCAGCTAAAACCCAAGTTGCCTTTTCAATAAAATCGGTTGATTTCGCTGCACCAAACATTTGGTTTCCTGCTCCACCAAACGTAGCATCTAATCCACCACCTTTAGGATTTTGGATCAAAACTGCACCCATCAATAACAAACAAACTAATGCAATAGCAACTGTTAAAAAAGTAATCATAATATAAATTTTATCTTTGGTCGAAAGGTTTGAAGATCAAATTTTTAATGATTTTAAACCTTGCAACGAATTAAATATTTTTAATTAATTGTTTAATTTTGGCTGCAAAGTAAACCTTTTTTTGTGGATTTTTCAAAATTAATTGTTGATACATTCTAATTGATCGTTCAATTTTACCTTGTTTTGCCAAAAGTGCGGCATAAGTTTCTGAAATAATGCCATTTTCTTCCGACGGAATCTGAGCAATCCGTTGTAAATATTTTTTGATATGCTCTTTTTTCGCTTGTTTATTTTGATGTGAATTTGATAAAGCTGCTCGAATTTGCTCTACATTTTCAGTTGTTGTCGTATCCGTTTCCTCCTCTAATGGTAATTCTTCCTCATTATCAATATAATCTGCTCGATTATCCAAAGAGAACAAACTTCTTTCCTGTTTTTGGAAAATACTACTCGGCGAAAGCTCGTATTCTTTTTCCGTTTCTTCGGCTGCTTTTATAGATTTATCAGCGGTCGATTCTACCGTTGTTTCATCATTAATTTTTTCATGGATGACTTCGTGTAACGGTTTCTCTTCTTCATGATGTTCTTTTTCGTCATGCTTCTCGGCTTCGTGATGTTCCTTATTATGATGTTTATTGTGCTGTCCAGGATGTCCATCGAACAGAGACATGTCATCTTCATCACTAATAATTACTTTATCAATTTCAAAACCAAACTCAATTTCATCATCCAAACCTTCCAATTCATCCTCAGCTAATAAATTATCAATATCTTCTTCAATCGGAGCGTGATATGCTCGTTTTTTACTATCTAAAATTAATTTTTGAAGTTCTTTTTGATTTTTCATCTCGTCTTTGATTTCGTGATTAGCTTGTTCCAATAACTCAGGAATAATTAGTGATTCATGATTGATTTCTTCTGAATGTTCAGTAGAATCAGTTTCTATTTTTTTATGATTGGTAATTGCTGATTGATGATTGATTTCCTCTAAATGTGCAGCAGAATCAAGTTCAATATTTTGATTTTCGTTTAAATCATTTTCTTCTAAATGTGCAGCAGAAT
>CAWVWD010000329.1:0-5418 GCA_963933585.1 uncultured Saprospiraceae bacterium | reverse complement strand
TTGCCGGCAGTTCTTCCGTTCATTTGGAAGCTGTTTTATTGAATGTTTCCAGTATTTATTTTGAGGTTTCAGAATTGCAAGAAAATATGAAAGATGCGTATGGTTATGTGAAAAATGGTTTGGTCGAGCAAGCAAGTAATTTAGATAATTTAATGAATAAAATTGAATTAGGAATTAATAATCGTCCATCGGTTTTGCATAAAGCTCGATATTATAATGCCGTCATCGGAACGGAAAATGATGGAAAAAGTGGTGCTTTGGCGGGGAAGTATATTCGAGCATTTCTGGAAAATAGGTGTTAATCTGTTACTCTATTGACGTTCGGATTAATTGAATTTTATTCTTTGAAATAGTAAAATACCAAAGCTTTTAAGAACTCAACTTTAACGTCAACGCAACAACACATCAATACCTATTTTTCAAACTTTTACTATCTTTGCGACATGAGCAGAATCATGGCAATTGATTATGGTACAAAAAAGACGGGAATCGCTGTAACGGATCCTTTGAAGATTATCGCAAATGGTCTGGATACGGTTCCTACGAATCAATTGATGGACTTTTTTGAAGAGTATTTTTTTACGGAAACGGTTGAAACGATGGTGTTTGGTGAAGTGACTCGAGCAGATGGAACGCCGGGAAGTAATCACGAAAAGATTCAGAAACTGATGAAACATATTTCGACAAAATATCCGAATATTAAAATGACAACTTTTGATGAAAGTTTTACTTCTCTAAGAGCGAAGGAAATTATTATGAAAAGTGGTGTTAAAAAGAAAAAACGTCGAGATAAATCCTTGGTCGATAAAATAAGTGCGATTCTGATTTTGCAAGATTATATGGAAGCGAATGGTATTTGATGGCGATTCGATGCAATTACAAGGAAAGTATCATTATATGAATTTTGGATTACGAATGGATCTATTTCGTTACTAAATTAAATAAATATTTATAAAGACCTGACAGGTTTTTAAAACCTGTCAGGTCTGGTTATTAATAACAAACTTTTTAAATAATGGTATTACCAATATACGCATACGGACAACCGGTTTTGAAGAAAGAAACGGAGGATATTACGAAGGATTATCCGAACTTGCAGAAGTTGATAGATAATATGTTCGAGACGATGTATCACGCTGAAGGTGTGGGTTTAGCTGCTCCTCAGATTGGTTTAGGAATCAGATTGTTCATCATGGATACGGTTCAGATTCAAGATGAAGGACAGGAAGGTTTAGGAATCAAAAAGGTGTTTATCAATGCAACGATTCTTGAGGAAAAGGGGGAAGAATGGATTTATGAGGAAGGTTGTTTGAGTATTCCAAAAATCACTGGTGATGTAGAACGTCAGCCTCGAATTTTGATTGAATATTATGATGAGAACTTCAAATTACATGAGGAATGGCATGATGATATGAATGCTCGTGTGATTCAACATGAATATGATCATGTGGATGGAATTCTATTCTTAGAACATTTGAAACCCTTGAAAAAGCGAATGTTGAAAAGGAAATTAGAAAGTCTTAAAAAAGGAGATACCGAAGCAGATTATAAGATGGTTTTTTATAATGCGAAGAAAAGACGATAAGTTATTAATGAAAGTTAAAACAACAAATTAAAAACCTATCTCAAGAAGGCTATAATTAAAAAATATAGCTAATATTTGTCAGAAGGCATTTTAAAAATGCCTTCTGATTATTTTTCTACTCATTACAAGATTTTAATTTAATCGCCGAGAATATTAAAATAATTATCATAATTTTGTAAATATCTAATATTTGACTAATTTTGATGTTGGGAATCAAGCGGTTAAATTAAAATCATACATTTTGAGCGTTCTTGTTTACATAAATCAATAAAAAACTAAAAATTACTCAGATTAAGGAACCGTCAACAGATAATTTACCCATTTTCCTTGCTCTTTTTCCTTTTTTCTATCCCAAAAATTTGGGATAAATTGTAAAAACACTCGACATAACTACGGCTATATCTGCGTTTTTTGCCTTGAATGAAAAAAAATAGCTTTGCAAAGTTCGGATGGATTATTTGTTATCTATTAACCATTAAAATAAATTTCACTAACATTAATACAATTAAAGAGCTTGAAACTATGGAAGGTTTCAATGTATGAGCACTCAATTCATTATGGTTGAGGTTTCATGCTGATTTACTAAATTTTAAATTCTAAGTATTATGTTAAAAAAACAATTTTTGAAAAAGAAGCCGATGTGTAAAGTAACATTTCGTTTACCTGCCGAGGCTTGTGAAACAGCAACTTCTGTGAAACTTGTTGGAGATTTCAATGAGTGGAATGAGGAAGAAGCAGTTGAATTAAAATCTTTAAAAAATGGTGACTTCAAAACTATCCTTAATTTAGAAACTGGTAAAGATTATCAGTTCCGTTACTTAATTGATGGCGAGAAATGGGAGAACGATTGGGAAGCTGACGAGTATGTTACAAACGAACACGGAACAGAGAATTCTGTAGTCGTTTTGTCAGAAGCATTAGCAAACTAATTATCACTAATCATGGAAATTATAAGGGTTTTATCTGAAGATAAAACCCTTTTTTATTGAGGCATATTATGATTTTTATCACAATTATAATAAAACTCATAACCCACAACGTGCAATACGCCACACAAAAATTCCTCTTTTTTGTGTATCTTAACTCCAAATTCAAAACTCAAATGAAAGAAAATATTACTCAAGCTTACTGGACGAATCGTTACGAAACTCAATTTACAGGTTGGGATATTGGTTATCCTTCGACGCCAATAAAAGCGTATTTTGACCAAACCAAAGATAGAGACTTAAGGATTTTGATTCCCGGAGCTGGCAATGCTTACGAGGCAGAATATCTACATCAACAAGGTTTTCAGAATGTTTTTGTATTAGATATTGCACAGCAACCATTGGATAACTTAGCGAATCGAGTTCCTGATTTTCCGAAATCACATCTGATTTGCGATGATTTCTTCGAGCATCAAGGCGAGTATGATATTATTGTGGAACAAACCTTTTTCTGTTCATTTCCACCTTTGCCGAAAACGCGTCAGGCTTACGCCAACAAAATGGCGAGCTTATTAACAAAAGGTGGAAAACTAATGGGTTTATGGTTTAATATTCCATTAACCGGCGATCTGGAAAAGCGTCCTTTCGGTGGTTCAAAAATGGAATACTTGACCTATTTTGAAGCAAATTTTGAGATTCAAATTTTAGAGGAATGTCATAATTCTATTCAACCTCGTTTGGGGAGTGAATTTTTTGGTTTGATGATGAAAAGATAAATCTCGAAGAAGAATAACGCCATAAAAAATGCGGTATAAACCTTAAGGTTTATACCGCATTTTTTATGGCTGAATTGGAATTACGATGTCAGAACATAAAATAACGCGTCTCTTATCATTCCTAATTCATCAATAATTTATCATATCGTAATCCGTCGCACCTTTCACCTCTATTTTCATCGTAACCCCTTGTGGATCAATAAAGAAAACTGTCATTTTTCCTGTCAAACGTTGAGCGACGCTCATTTTACGAACCCATCCAGTATTCATATCTAAAAGTACCAGACCCTCTTGCTGTCCTTGCAAATTAAATTTTAAATGCATCATATCCATATCAATTCCTTTAAAATTAGGATCTTTCTTCAAATCTGCTTTAATCTCCAAATAAGCGATATTATTTTTGATTTCTTTCAGCGTATAAGTCATCGTAGAAATTACACCATAACTTGGATAAACCGTATCTGTAACCATCCAGTAATCTCCGACTTCAAGCGAATCTTCGATATAATTATACCTAAAGTATCGCATTACATATTCGACCGTTTGGTTGCTAAACTGTGATTTCACTTGATCTTTAACTACACCAAAGTCAATAGTACTAAACGCATCCGCACCTCCAAAATCTTTTTCATAAATGGTATTAAAACCACTGATGGTTTCTAAATTCCCTAAATTATCAAAATTTACATCAAAATTATGATTGATTAATTTATCATAACCTTTTGCAGATACTCCAGAATTTATTTTTTTAGAATCGTACAAAAATGGTTTTTCAGCATCTGATTTTGTAATGAAAATATTTTTAATTGTTACGTCGAAGTTTTGCTTCGTATCAGATGTTTTCGCTTTTAAAAGAAATTTATAATCTACAACTTTCAATTCCATACTCGTATCAATTGATTCATCTGACTTAATGAAAAAATCAATTGATTCTGTCACTCTATAAAAGAAGGAATCTTTTGGAGGTTCATTCATCCGAAACTGGTATTTTTGGCCAAACGCAAGTTGAGCAAAAAAAATCAACGACAGAAGTATATAGAATTTCTTTGTTTGCATAATATATCTTTTAAATAATTTTTGATGACTTATTCAGAACAGTATTTTCTAAATTTTCGTTGTCAAAACGAATACTACTACTTACCTATTACGAAAATTGAACCGTTTTTAATCTCGCCCATTTGTCATAATAAAATTGAACGATTCTGGTAAAATATTATTGACTTTTGAGAATATTTCTTAGACCGAGTAAAAGGGATTTTGTAACGGAAGTTAGAATTTAAAATGGAAAAAATTGATAAAACAATTGATAATTTGAGTAGTGGAAATGAATAAAGTAATGATTACTAAGTGAGAAAAGAGTAAGAATACGGTTATATCAACTTGGCCGTTCTGACTACTTCCATACATCGTCAGAATGATAAAATTCAAGGATTTTAATGATAAATTCTCTCTACAAGCATTTACTTTGCTTCTTCGTTATCCTCCGTATTCGTTGGTTCTTCTTTTTCATTATTTGGTTTTAATGTAGCAATGAAACCTTCTATAAGCTTCTTCGCATTATCATCTTTGATGGTATTCTTTACTAAAGGTTATTTCCGCACCACTAAAAAGTTAGTCTAGTGAAAATAAAGCGTGTCCTATAGTACGGTAAATGGTCGCTAAAGCAGGATGAAATTCATCAAACGCTTTTTCCCTAATATTCAATGATTTTTCATAATATTTAAGTTCTCCGTCATAGAATTTCAGGTATTTGCAATATGATGCTCAAGCAACTATAATAAAAGGCAATGATAAAAATAAGAGTAGCGATTTTTATTATTTATGAATAAAAAATAGAATATGGATTACGTCAAAATGATTTTCTTATAAAAAAGGTACCAATCTAAAAAGGCATAAATTCGGATTTTTTTCGACAAAATAAATAGATGGTAATATCGGAATAATTAAAGATTGAATAGATGGTATTGCAACACTTTTAAGCTTGTAGAAATTGGATTATTATTGAAAGATTCTTTGAAAATTACGGGCTTTGAAGATTATAATATTGAAACTAAGTAGTAAGTCAAGTTAATCGTATCGAGTAGATTTTATATCAAAATTTGTCGAGAACGAGGCAAAATTTCTTTGCATA